>JADFRJ010000178.1 GCA_022561355.1 Chloroflexota bacterium
GTTGCGTCATTGCAGCACCCAGACGCGGACTCCGCGATCGTACGGCAGGCGCTGGGCAGCCCGGAGCCGTTCGGGCCGATCGAGGTCGAGGACGCCGACGGCCCGCGCATCGTTGCGGGCGGCTGCGGCGCGACGTGGTCGCCGGACGGCGATCTGTTCGTCTTCTACAACGGCTTCGGCATCGCGCTGAAGGACCCCGATGCGCCGGTGGAAGACGTCGACCTGATCGTGACGAACGCGGCGCTGGGCGTTACGCTTGAGGAGCATGAGGTCGCCAACCCCGACGGCCACCTTACGCAGCCCTGCTTCGGACTGGGCATCTCGTGGTCGGCCGACGCGGCCATCGGCATAGGCACAACGCCAGAGCTTTCCTCCTCGCCCGCCGACGGGACGCGGCTGTACCGCAGCGAGCGCCTCGACATCGAGTTCGCTCTGCCGGACTCCTGGACTGGCGCGGGCGTGCCGATGCCGTACGCGACCTGCGGGGGCTGCCTTGTACTGGGGCCAATCGGTGCGGAACCACCGTATGGAATTTCGATCTTCGAAACCGTTGGCGACCTCAGCGGGCCGGAATGCGGCAACAAGTTCGGGGGCTGCCCGATCATGGCTTACTTCGGCATCCGCGGGCTTCGCAACGGAGAGGAAACTCCGCTGACGGTCGCAGGCGTAGACGCGGCGCAACAGCGAATCTTCCGCCAACCGCCTCTAGGACTCACGAACCAGACGGGCGAGCTGCGGCTGTATCACGAACTTGCGACCGGGGTCGATACACCGCTAGGTACCGATCTCATGATCATCGGTTTCTATCGAGAGGACGATGGGGTTGGCGAGCTGGAGGTCGAAATTGCCTACGACGCGCTGCTGAAGAGCTTGGCGATCGAGGAGTAGCAGTTCTTGCCGAGTTCAGAGAGCGGCGGTTGAAAGCCCTGGTTCGAAATGACGAGCGCGAATGATCAAGGAACGAGACTCTTCGCTTCGCTCAGAGTGACAGGCGATTTTCGGACTAGCTTGTAGAAGCTGCGGCTTCTGCGGCAGGTCAGGCTAGGGCCAACGCTGGACGTGCGCCTCTATTTCTAGTTTCGAGCGTCTAGCCGTTAGACCTCGCGGAACTCACCTTCGACGGTGCCTTCGGCCTCTTTCTCTTCTTCGGCGTCCGCCGCGGGTGCTTCGCCGTCCGCGCCGACCGGGGCGGCCTCGCCCTCCGGCGGCTCCTCGTACATGGCGGCGCCGATCTTCTGCATCGACTCACTCAACTCCGTCATGGTGCGCTGGATCGCCTCGGAGTCCTGGCCGGCTAACGCGTCACGGACGGCCTTCACCTTGGCCTCGACTTCAGCCTTAAGGTCGTCAGCGACCTTCTCCGCCTGTTCACGGAGCGTCTTCTCGGCTGTGTACGCGAGCGAGTCGGCCTGGTTGCGGATCTCGACCTCCTCGCGGCGCTTCTGGTCCTCCTCGGCGTGGAGTTCAGCGTCCTGGCGCAGCTTCTCGACTTCGTCCTTGTCGAGGCCGGAGCCCGCCGTGATCGTGATCTTCTGCTCGCGGCCGGTCGCCTTGTCCTGAGCGCTGACGTTAAGGATGCCGTTCGCGTCGATGTCGAACGACACCTCAATCTGGGGAAGGCCGCGCGGCGCCGGCGGGATACCATCCAGCATGAAGCGGCCAAGCGACTTGTTGTCGCCGGCCATGGAACGTTCGCCCTGCACAATGTTGATCTCAACGCTCGGCTGGTTGTCGGCCGCCGTCGAGAACGTCTGGCTCTTGCTGGTGGGAATCGTGGTGTTGCGCGGGATGACAGGCGTCCCGACGCCGCCGAGCGTCTCGATGCCGAGCGTCAGCGGCGTCACGTCCAGCAGAAGGACGTCGCTGACGTCGCCCTTCAGCACGCCAGCCTGAATGGCGGCGCCGATGGCGACCACTTCGTCCGGGTTGACGCCCTTGTGCGGCTCCTTGCCGAAGAACTCCTGCACGATCTCCTGCACCTTGGGCATGCGCGTCTGGCCACCAACGAGGACTACCTCGTCGACCGCCGACGCATCGATGCCCGCGTCGGAGAGCGCCTGCTTGCAGGGGGCGAGTGTGCTATCCACAAGATCGCCGACGAGCTGCTCCAGCTTGGCGCGCGTGAGCGTGATGGTCAGGTGCTTGGGGCCGGAGGAGTCCGCCGTGATGAACGGCAGGTTGATCTCGGTCTGGAGCACGGTGGACAGTTCGATCTTCGCCTTCTCGGCGCCTTCGCGCAGGCGCTGGAGCGCCATCGGGTCGTTCTTCAGATCGATCGCCTGCTCCTTCTTGAACTCTTCCGCCAGCCAATCGATGATGCGCTGGTCGAAGTCGTCGCCGCCGAGGTGGGTGTCGCCGCTGGTCGCCTTGACCTGGAAGGTGCCTTCGCCCAGCTCCAGGATTGAGACATCGAACGTGCCGCCGCCGAGGTCGAACACGGCGATCGTCTCGTCGCCCTTCTTTTCGAGGCCGTAGGCGAGCGCGGCGGCCGTCGGCTCGTTGATGATGCGCAGCACCTCCAGGCCGGCGATGCTGCCGGCGTCCTTGGTGGCCTGGCGCTGGCTGTCGTTGAAGTAGGCCGGGACGGTGATCACGGCTTCGGTGACGGGCTGGCCGAGATAGGCCTCCGCGTCCGTCTTCAGCTTCTGCAGGATCATGGCGGCGATCTCAGGCGGTGAGTAGCTCTTCTCGCCCATCGTCACCTGCGTGTCGCCGTTATCGGCCTTGGAGATAACGTAGGAGAGCAGCTCGACGTCCTTCTTGATCTCGGCGTCGTCGAAGCGGCGGCCCATCAGGCGCTTGACTGAGTAGACGGTGTTCTGCGGGTTCGTCACCGCCTGGTTCTTGGCGACGGTGCCGACGAGGCGCTCGCCCGTCTTGCTGACCGCGACGACGGACGGCGTGATCCGACCGCCTTCCGAGTTCGGGATGATGGTTGGCTCCCCACCCTCCATGACGGCGATCACGCTGTTGGTGGTCCCCAGGTCGATTCCAATTACCTTAGCCATTGTCCTGTCCTCTTTCTGGCTGATCCAAACCTGATGAGTTCGTCAGGTAGTTCTGCTCAGCTTCATCGAATGCCTGCTGTAGCTGGCCTAGCTCGAACTGCAGATAGTCGAGGCGTTGCTGCTGGTCCACGTCCGGGTCGTGGCCAGGCATGATCTCGATGTTCAGCGCGCGGATCTGGTGCTCCACACGTTCCTTGACCGCGAGAGTCATATCCTTGCGCTCGCGCCACTCGTTGATGACAGCGTTGTCTGGGGTCATTGTGTTCTCCGTTCCGTCAGGCTGAAGCCTGACCCTCTGGTTGATTTACGCGCGCACTCGCCGGCTCTGCAGCTGTCTCCGATAATCGACGTGAGCACGACCTGTCCTCTCGGACTCTTGCTCGGCATCGTAGTACGCCATGTGCCAGGCAAGTGGCCGTTGTGTGTTCACCGCGGCTTCTTCTTTGAATTTCTCCACAACATTGATCGCGCCCATGTGAGCCATCTCTAGTTGTCGTTCCTGCTCGTTCATTGAGTAAGTCACTCCTTGCCAGCCATGTCGGCTGCGCTATTCAGATGCAGAAAGCTTCTTGCGCTTGTTGCGTTTCTCCAGGCCGAGTGACGGAGAGGCGGCTGCTCTGGGCCAAGCACTAAGTACTCAATCACCCAGTACCGCCGATCGCCGTGGCGCCTTGGAACCAGCTTAACTTCGTCGAGAGTCTTCCAAGGAACATCCTCTCGAATGGGTACACTTCTAACCTCTTCTTCGTCTACTATTCCGCAACTCATCGCTTCGCCGCTCCTTGGCGTTTGTCAGGCTAGGCCTGACCCTCGGTGTCGCCGTTTCGCTGCCTCTGTTCGTTCAATTCAGCCCTAGCTTGTCCATCCAGTTACTGAGTTGAGCGACGTGCTCCTTAAGATTCTCTAGATTAACCACCCCGAATTCTGTGTCCTCATCTCGGACAGGAAAGTCTGCGTCGGGATAACGGAAGCTAAGAGATTGCTCGTCCAACTCATGCAGTACCTGTACGTAGCACTGCGCTTCGTCGAAGCGGTCAGTAAATCGATCCTCTCCGTATTGCTTCTCTGCGAGCCGCCGAAGATGGTTCCAAAGACCTATTAGCATGTGGCTTTTTCGGATCTTGGGGCCATCCGTCGGGAATCCAGAGAAACGACGGATTTGGTTCGTCATTCGAAGCTCAAGGTAGTGCCGATACCCAAAGAAGATCGGATACACCATCGCCTCATTCCAGTGAGACGGCGAACCATCTTCCAGCAGATGATCGACCAGTTCATCACTGGCCATCTTGAAGCCCAAGGGATACAGTTCGTGCTTCCCGAATCCGCGCGCAGGATTGCGAGACGACAACCATGCGTTGGAATCACTCCGAGGATTCCGCGTCAGGATCTTTGCCTTAAGGCGAGCCACCTTCTCGTTTACGTTCTCGACCGCAGGTAGCGTAGGTGTCTGTTTCATCATCTTCCTCTGTTAGGCTCAGCTCTGTCCTGGGCCGAGCTGAAGCTCGGCCCCTACGAGGTCTCCTTCTCTGCGTTCTCCTCGCCGTTCGCCGGTTCCTTCTGTTCGCCGCCGCCTTTGCCGACGACGACCATGGCGGGGCGGATGACGCGATCGCCGAGCTTGTAGCCCTTCTGGACGACCGAGAGGACCTTGCCCTCTTCGCCATCCACTTCGCTGATCGCCTCGTGCACGGTGGGGTCGAACTGCTGGGCGTCCGCCTCGATCTCGGTGACGCCGGCGTTCTGGAGCACCGCCTCGAACTTGCGGTAGATCATCCAGATGCCATCGATCCACGTCAGCCCAGAGAGCTTCGGGTCGACGTTTTTCAGCGCGCGCTCGATGTCGTCCATCAGCGGCAGCAGATTGATGATCAGGGAAACGCTGGCCAGCCTGGCCACCTCGCGACGCTCTTCCTCCATCCGCCGCTTGTAGTTCTGATAGTCGGCGGCGGAGCGCTGCCAGCTCTCGTAGTGCTTGCCCGCGCGCTGCTTCTCTTCTTCCAACCGCGTGCGCAGGCCTTCGACGTCGTCCGGCTCCTGCCGGTCGACGGCTTCCCCGGCCGCGGCATTCGCGACCTCTTCCGCTTGTTCGTCAGTCATCGCTTCTACCCCGTGGGACCTTCGTACTGCTCCGACAGCAGCTCGCTCATGACGTCCGCCAGGTAGCGGACGGTCGATATCGTGCGTGAGTAGCGCATGCGCATCGGCCCGACGACGGCGAGCGCGCCCGAGGCGTCGCCC
>JADFRJ010000179.1 GCA_022561355.1 Chloroflexota bacterium
CGCACCTGCTTGAACTGCTCGTAGCGCTCGGGGTCCCAAGGCATCTAGTCTTCCTCCAGCACGACGGTGCCCAGGGTGCCATCGACCGTGATCGTCTGGCCGGTGCGGATCATGCGCGTGCCGTACTTGACGTTCACGACGGCCGGAAGGCCGTACTCGCGAGCGACGGTGGAGCCATGCGAAAGCGTGCCACCGACGTCGACGACGATGGCCGAGGCCGCGACGAACAGCGGCGTCCAGCCGGCGTCCGTCACGGGCGCAACCAGCACTTCGCCCGGCTCGATCGCCGCGTCCGTGCGCGGGTCCATGATGACACGCGCCTTCGCCGTGACCCGGCCCGGCGAGACGGGGATCCCCTCCAACACTCTCCCCTCCGGCAACGCCATCTGCTCAGGACGCAGCGGAATAGGGCGGCCGCGGAACATCTCCGGGAGGGTCACTGTGGCGTTTCGCGCGTGCTCTTCCTTGCGTCGCTCAATGCTGGCGGCGGCTTCTTCCGGCGAGAGTTCGCCCAGCAGGAGCGCCCTCGCTTCCGTCCACGTCAGCTGATAGAGATCGAAGGCGTCCGCCAGCTTCCCTCGTTCCACCAGGCGGCGCGCCATCTCACGGCTGTAGTGGCGGCTGCGGTCAGTCGTGCGCACCAGGAGCGATTTCGTGTGCTCGCGGGAGGCGATCCACTGCTGCGCTTCGCCCAGCGCGTAGCCAAAGATCGGGCGCTGCCAGAAGCGCAGCTTCCGCCGCGATTCATCGGTCGCCGCCTCGCGCTGCTTCCGCTGCCGCTCTTCGATGCGCTGCGGGGAGGCGGCGGGATCGGCCTTAAGGTAGTTGCGGATCATGACGTAGACCGTCGCCACGTCCTCTTCCCAGCTCTTGGCGGCGGCTTCCGCCTCCATCACGCTGCGATGGCCGTGGTGTTCGATAAACTTCACGAACGCCCGGCGGAATGCCGCCGTTTCATCGCGATTCGCGGCTTCTAAGCGTCGTTCTATCTCGGCTCCGTCTGAGGTCTCGAAGGCCTCCTTCAAGACAGCCGACGCCAGCACCAGCCGCGACAGCTCCCACAGCTCGAACGCCGGCAGGGCGCTCTCCAGACCCGCGAGGCCGGTCACCAGGTTCGCCTGCAGCGAACCCGCCTCGTCATCGAGCCAGCGCTCGGTGCAGTTCCGCAGCACCTCAAACGCGGAGCCGGTGATCCCGGCGCCCGATACGTGCGTGATGCCAACATCGCCGCTCCGGTCGATCCCGTCCTCGAACGTCTGGACCAGCTCCTCATCGGACTGCTCAGAGACAGGTCGTTCGGCGTCTTCCCGGCGGAACGCCTCGACGATCTCCTCCGAGCGCTCGATGTCCTTCGGCAGGCGGATGCGATACCACAACATGCGGGGCAACACCCGGATGTAGCCAGCCAGCTTCTTCCACATTCTCCGCTGTGGGATCTTCGTGTAATCGAAGTCGTTCGCGGATGCGCGCGACAAGCTCAAGTACTGGTCCATCAACGCCTCCTGAGAGGCGAACGGCGTTTGGTCGATCATGTCCAGCATCATCGTGACGTTCAGAAACGCCCGGCCGTAGAAGAACGCGAAGAACGGATCATCGTTCGTCAGCTTGATGCCCATCCGCTCGACCGGCTCCAGGCCGTACTTCTCGAGCGCCTCAAGCTGGATCGAGCTAGCGAACGGCGACATCTGGCCGGGCAGCACCTCCTGGACATTAGCGGACGTCCAGATTGTTTCCGGGTTGGTATCCGTATCGAACTCGGAAACCCAGCCCTCGCTCTCCACCGCGGCCACGACGCCCGTAACGGGCCGCGATTGCAGGATCACGAACTCGCCAGCGGCCCACGCCCACTCGATGTCCTGCGGGCTGCCCGCCTGCTCTTCGATGCGTGTGGCAAGCTGCGCCAGCTCCCGCGCTTGCTCCTTGCTGAGCACCGGCGAGGTTGCCCGCTCGGGTGGCACGTCTTCGTTTCGGATGCCACCGTCAGGGGCGGGCACAACCTGCAAGCTCTGGGGCGACACCTCTCTTCGGACGAACCCGCCGTCCGTCTTGCGGATCGCATAGTGGTCCGGCGTGACGAGGCCGCCCACAAGGCCTTCGCCGAGCCCCCAGACCGCCTCCACAACGACTACGCCGCCGTCGCCGGTGGCCGGGTCGACCGTGAACGCAACGCCGGACGCCTCGGCCGGCACCAACGCCTGCACTACGACCGCCATCGCGAGCCCGTCCTCCTCCACGCCCTGAACGCGACGATACTCCACCGCCTCCTCACTGTGCAGCGATGCCCAGCACTCGAGCACTGCCGCCAGGACGGCGTCTAGGCCACGGACGTTGAGCAACGTCCTATGCTGCCCCGCGAAGGAGGCCGTCGCGCCATCCTCGGCGGTCGCGGAGGAGCGCACCGCGGAGGCTACGTTGCCGGCGCTCGCCATCAGCGCGGCGTAAGCGCGCTCGACATCGGAGCGAAGCCGCTCGGGCCACGTTCCTGACTGGAGCTGTGCCAGAGCGTCCGAGGACGAGGTCGCGTCCACGATGCCGTCCGCGAGCCCGTTCTCTTCCACAAACGTCCGATAGACGCCGGCGCTCAGCACGAACCCCGGCGGCACCGGCGCGCCATAGCGAATCAGGCGGCTCAGACCGGCTGCCTTGCCTCCGACGATGGCCGCGTCGTCAGGCGCGTCGTTCAGCGAATAGACAAACTTCTGCATAGAGATTTCGTACTCTTTCGAACGGGAGTGGCCACGTGAGCTTGACTGCGAAGTCCCATTGTAGCAGGCTATGACCTGATGAACGCCCGCGGGCTGCTCCTTCTCCCGCTGATCGCGGCGGCTAGCGCCTTCCTTGTGCTGTCGTTGGTATCCGGCAGCGCAGTGACCGAGAGCGCGACGCGCGAAAACGGCTTGCGGCAACTCTCCGGCCGCCCTCTCAAGGACCCAAAGCTCTCTTCTCACCTGGTCGCGCTGGCAGATGCTTCACTCGCGGGACTCCCCAAGAGCGTCAGCGGAGCGCGCGCTGCCGGCGCGCTGCGACTCACTCCGGCGGGCGAGGTACAGGTCTACATCGCTGTGAACGACTTGGCAGAGATCGACGCTCTAGCAACACTCGGCGTTTCCATCGAACGAGTAAGCGAAGAGCTAGGCATTGTGCAGGCATGGGTTCCTGTTGCCGCGTTGCGCGAACTGAGCGGTCTGCCGGTCGTCCAGAGTGTACGCCTGCCTGACTATCCACATTTGAACGCTGGCTCCATAGAGACCGAGGGCGACGCGGTGCTCAAGAGCGACGAGTTACGCACCGCGTTGGGCGTCGACGGCACAGGCGTGACCATCGGTGTGATCTCGGACGGCGTGGCCGGCCTCGCGGCGAGCCAAGGGCTAGGCGACTTGCCAGCCGTCGACACGAGCACCTGCAACGTCGTACCTCAAAGCCCGACGTCATCGGGCGCTGGGGCCGAAGGGACAGCAATGCTGGAGATCGTCCACGACATCGCGCCCGGCGCATCCCTGATGTTCGGTCATTTCGGTTTTGGGTTCACCGGCACAGTCCTCGACTTTAACGATGCTGTCGACTGCCTGGCGGCGAACGCCGACATCGTCGTCGACGACATCGGCTGGTTCATAAGTGGACCGTATGATGGCAGCAGTTTCGTTTCGCAGAACACCGCCGATGCCCTCAATGGACCTGGCCCAATTCTTGGCTACTACACAGCGGTGGCGAACCTGGCGCAAGCCCACTACCAGGACCCGTATGTGGAGTCGAGCACTGTCTTGATGGGATCGGACATCGATCCTCTCCTTCCGCCGGACGACACATGGGTGCTCCACGAGTTTGACGCGACCGGCGGCACGAAAGGCACGAAGCACGCCGGTCTGGTTGGCCCTCCGGCAGACGGCAACCGCCTGATCCTGCCGCCCGGCGGATCTCTTTCCATCTTCCTCGCGTGGGACGACCCGTGGGGTTCGTCGCTGAACGACTACGACCTCTTCATCGGCGATGGCAGCGGCATCAACGTCTGCGGCGGCAACTTCCAGGGCCCGGGACCGAACTCGTTCCCAGCCGAGGCGTGTTTCTGGGTAAACACCGGGCCCACCGACCTTGAGCTCGACATCATCATCGGTAACTTCCTTGGCGAGGCCGCGCCCGTGGAGTTCGACATGTTCCTCCTCTGCAGGAGTTGCAGCGGTCTAGGGAACGGCAATTTGCTCGACTTCAATACCGCGGGCAGCAGCGTCCCGAACCAGTCAGACGCGGGCGGCTCGCCTGCTTCCGTCATCTCACTAGGCGCCGTCAGGCACGGCACGCCCAACGATATAGAGCCGTTCAGCAGCCACGGCCTGACGGAGGACGGCCGGCTCAAGCCGGACATCGTCGCGCCGGATGGCGTCTGCGTCACCGGATCGGGTGGCTTCGGCCAGCCTAGCTGTCAGGGCAGTGGCAACCGCTTCTTCGGCACATCCGCAGCCGCGCCTCACGCCGCGGCGGTCGCGGCGCTGATCCTCGAATGCGATCCCGGCCTGAGCCGCGTCGAGCTCTACGACCGCATGGTGCTCAGCGCGATCGACCTTGGCGAGGCGGGGCCGGACAACGTCTTCGGTCACGGGCGGCTGAACGCGGTAGCAGCGGCCGGAACGTGTTCCGGCGGTTCGCCCGCGACGGACACGCCGACGCCAACCTCCACACCAACACCCACGCCCTTCCTGGTGGGAGACGCCAATTGCGATGGCGCCGTGAACGCATTGGACGCCGCGTTGATCTTGCAGTTCAGCGCCGGGCTGCTCAACGCGCTGCCCTGCCCCCTAGGCGCGGACGCCAACGGCGATGGCGCCGTGAACGCCCTGGACGCCGCACTGGTTCTTCAGTTCAGCGCCGGACTGCTGCCCAGCCTGCCACCCTAAGCGGCCTTCGATCTAAGACGGAAACTCAGTACTATTAAGGCGCTATGACACACGCATCCGCGCTCGTCCTCCGCATCGTGATCGCTGCCGCATTCTTGCTGGCCGCCGCCTTCGTCGCGCAGCCCAGTTCCGCGCTTGCCGCGACGGCGGCCGTCGATGTCGGCGACATCTGGTTCTGCGACGCGACGTTCGAAAACGGCGTCTGCGAAACGACGATCGACCCCGGCGATACGGTTGTGTGGGACTTCAGCGGTGCGAACCTGCCCCACACGACCACGGAGTGCGGCGCTTCTTGCGACGACCCCACGGCATCACCGCTCTGGGACTCCGG
>JADFRJ010000180.1 GCA_022561355.1 Chloroflexota bacterium
GGTGCTGCCGAACATGCTGAACGAAGAGCAGCTACGAGAGTTCTGCGAGGCGTCCGACACGCCGCCGCTCAGCGACGACGAGCAGGCGCGGCTGGAGGAGCTGTACCCCAGCGTCTTCAAGAACGAAGAGGCGCTAGCCGGGAGCGCGCGATGACGGCAGGCAGACCTTCGCCCGCTGAATCGCCCAACGGCGGAGGCCGGCCGGAGGCAGACGGCGCGCCACGCCGCCAGTTCGTCAAGTTCTCATTTTTCAAACTCGACCCCGCCTGGCGGCGTCTCCCCGTTGAGGAGCGAGAGCAGGGCAAGCAGGAGCTGTGCGGGGCCGTGGAGACCTTCGGCGGCAGGATGCTGATCGGCAGCTACAGCCTGGTGGGCATCCGAGGCGACGCAGACCTGCTCCTCTGGCAGGTTGCGGAGGCGCTGGAGCCGTTCCATGAGTTGGGAACGGCGCTGTTCAGCACGGCCATGGGTTCCTATTTCACCACGCCGTACTCGTATCTGGCGATCACTCGCCGCTCGATGTACAAGACGCCGGATCTGAGAGAGCCGAGCGAGAGCAGGCTCAGCGTCAGCCCTGGTACGGCGAAGTATCTCTTCGTCTACCCGTTCGTGAAGACGCGGCCCTGGTACGAGCTGAGCAAGGATCAGCGCCAGGAGATGATGACAGAACACATCACGGTGGGGCGGAAGTACCCGTCCGTGAAGCTCAACACGACCTACTCCTACGGCATCGACGACCAGGAGTTCGTCGTGTCGTTCGAGACGGATAACCCGACAGACTTCCTGGACCTGGTGATGGAGCTGCGTGAGTCCAAGGCGAGCGCGTACACGCTGCGCGATACGCCGGCCTTCACGTGCCTGGCGATGCCACTAGCCCAGGCGCTCGACAGCCTAGGCGCGCCGGGCGCGGCGAAGACGCTGCCGGATGTGGTGTTGTCACCAGCAGCATCGGATGATAGCTGGACCAACGTCGCCGAGCTATCGGACGTTCCCGAAGGAGGCTCTATGGTCGTGCATGCCGGCGGCGAGCAGGTGGCGCTCTTCAACATCGGTGGCACGCTATACGCCATCGGCAACAGGTGCTCGCACGCGAACGGACCGCTTGCGGACGGGAAGGTGGAAGGCACCAAGGTAACCTGCCCGTACCACGCTTCTCAGTTCGACCTGAAGTCAGGGGAGGTCCTGGAGGCGCCCGCGCAGCAAGCGATGCCGACATACGAGACCAGGGTAGAAGACGGGAAGATCTACATCGCCAAGCAGCCCGTGGTGGCTGCCGGCTCGTAGCCCGCTCATCGCAGATGAAAGAAGCCGCCCAACCGGGCGGCTTCTTTGCATTCGAATGCGGTCGCGAGCTAGACGGAGAGCAAGCCCGCGTCGATCTGCTTGATGAGGCCCGCGTCGATGGAATCGATACGGCCGTCTTCGTTGACGTCGGCCAAGTCCATGCACGGCAGTGAGTCGATCAACCCGGCCTCGAACTGGAGGACGAGCAAAGCGTCTCTGCTGTTCACGACCCCGTTGCAGTCCGCGTCGCCGGCGAGCGCCTCCTGCGGCGGTTCAGGCGACGGGGGCGAACAGGCGATGCGGCCGTTCTGCAGCTTGAAGCTGATCGGAACGGGGCCGCCCTCGGTCGCGTCTGCAAAGTCGTCGACGATGATCAACAGGTCGCTCGTTCCGGGGGCATCGCAGGCGAACGTAATACTCGCGAGGACGGCATCGAACAGATGCCCTTCCGCGGAGGCGCCCGTGATCTGCACGCGGTTCGCCGAAAACGAGATATTGCACTGGCTGGGCGCGACGCCCTCAACACAGGAGAGGGCCGTCAAAACCGCTGGATCATAGACGATGCCGATGCTCCAGGCGCCCAAGCCGGGGAACGGGATGCCCTCCGCGTTGACGTCCAGCGTGACCCCGCCTCCCGGGCTGATCGTGATCGAGTCCATACTCAGGAGCGTGTTCACGGCGGACGCGCGGGGCGCCGCTGTCGAACCCGCGGCGAACGCTACAAGCGCAATAGCGGCGGCGAGGCCGAGTGTCCGCAGGACAACGCTTCCCATGCTCGCGAGCTAGTCCCTGGAGTCCGCGCGCTGCGCGAACATCCGGGAGGCGCCCAGTGAGGCCAGCGTGACAAGGCCGAGCGTCGCCAGTGCGGCGATCAGCCAGCCCACCACGCTAGAGCTTCCGGTGCCCGCACCGGAGGACGGCAGCACCGTGATGATCGTCACGTCGTCACCGTTGTCGTCGCCGTCGCCGTCATCGTCGTCAGTCGCGCGCGGGCGGGGAGTCGGCACGGCCGGCAGCCCCACGCTCTCCGTGCACGTGATGCGGCCCGCGTTAATGCCAGGGCCGATCGGTCGCGGACCGCCAGTCGTGGCATCCGCGAATTCGTCGATGATGACGGTTAGATCTGTTGCGCCTTCACCGTTGCAGCGGAACGTAATATTAGCGAGAACGTTCGTATCCAGGAGGCCGCTGGGGTTAGCGCCGACGACCTGAACGCGGTTGGACGCGAAGTTCGCGTTGCAGAGACTGCCGGCCTGCGGCGCGCACGCCGTCGCGGTGACCACAGACGAGTCGTATACAACTCCGATCTCCCAGGCGCCGAGGCCTGGCGGGCCGATGTCGCGCGCTGACAAGTCAACGGTGCCCATGGACCCCGGACTGATCGTAGCGGAACTGACGACGATCGTCGGCAGCTGTGCGGATACTTGTGTGATGATAGCAATGCCAGCAATCAGCGCAATGACGGCTGCCGCCGCTAACCTTATCCCCTTCGCACTCCTCATATTCTCATCCCTTGCCTTTCTACCAGCTTGTTCCTTGCTTAGCTCGCTGAAAGTTATACCAGATGCGACGCTATGAGCCTATACCGGGAGGCTGGGCACCAGGCCGGCGACGAACTGCAGGATCAGGGCGGCATCAATGGAGTTCGTCGCCCCGTCGCCGTTTACGTCCGTGTTGGGCCACGGGTCTGTGAGCCCAGCAACGCCTTGTAGGACCAGCGCGGCGTCGATGGCGTTCACAACGCCGTTCTTGTTGGCGTCCCCGCTTCCGCCTGGCGTTGGCGTATCCGTCGGCACCATCGTTGGCGGGAGGAGCGTTGGCGTAGGCGTAATGTCCTTGGCGAAGTCGCAGAATCCGACCCCTCGACACACGTGGATCCCGTAAGTAGCCAGGCCGGGTCCCTTCCCTGTGACGGTCACCTTGTATTGCGCGTTTTCCTGGTCGTGCGACGCCCGCAGCTCCGCTCCGGGCGTCAGATTAACTGTTGTACCGTCCGGCCTTAGCACCGACACATTGATGGATCCAGTCTTCTCGACGACTCTGATCCCAATAAACTGCTCAAGGCCTCCAAACAGCGTGGCTTCAAACGTCCAGCTGTCCGACTCTTCCGGACATAGTTCGCCCTGCTCTGCCGCCGTATGGTTCGGCGTGCCTTCGCCTTCGAACGACAGCGCCCCGCCGCCGGGGGCTGGGTCGATGCAGCCGCCGTCCTTGAACTCGTTGTTGAATACGACCAGGCGCTCGTTGGGAGGCAGCGGGATGTGCATCGCGTGCTCGATGAAGGCGATCAAATTCTTATCGTCGTCGTAAAGCGGGATTGGGTCAGGAATCGGCGGCTCGTAGGCGCACAACTCCGGCGGGATCTCGTCAATCTTGCACTCCAGGTGCAGCGGGTCCTGGTTGTGAAGGATGATGCCGCTGACTTCGACTTCAAAGAAGATGTCGAAGAAGCTGTCGGCGGGGAAATCCAGTTCCCCGGTTACGTTGTCTTGCTCCTCGATCTCACCGAGGGACAGGGCTTCGCTGGAGACACGCAGGGTGATGTCGCCGAGCACGGGCGAACTGCCAACGAGGTCGAGTTGGAGGATCTCCGTTTCTATCTTGTCCGTCGCGCCAGGGATCAGCGCGCCACGCTTAATCACTGTGGGGCCGTTAAGCGTGACCGGGAACAGCTCATCGTCGCCCGCAAGGCGAACATTGACGAGCGCTCCCGAGTCGAACGAGTCGCAAGAGGTGGCGTCCGGGTTCGGGCAAGCGATGAATCCGCCTCCCGCTGCGCCAGCCGTGCCGGGCAGCTCCACATCCACGCATGGTGGAGTGACCGGGTTCCAGAACGGGTCGAACTTCTCCTCGACGGAGTAGAAGCCGGGCTGTAGGTCCGTGAACACGACATAGCCGTCGGCGTCGGTGAAGCCGAAGTCGATCTCCGAAGCGAAGAAATCGTCGCAGCCGCCGTCGTAGAGGTTGATCTCCCAGTTGTCGATCGGATCGCCGGTCTCGACGTCGAGCTTCAGCGCGCGGATCGAGTACTTCTTTCCGGGCTCGTCTTTGAACTCGTTCTCGAAGACGACGAGGCGTCCGTTGGGCGGCAGCGGTATGTGCATCGCGTGGTCGATAAACGCGATCTTGACGCCGTCGGTGTTGAACAGCTGGATCGGCTCCGGAATCGGAGGCTCGTAGGCGCAGAGTTCCGGCGGGATCTGTTCGATCTTGCACTCGAGATGGAGCGGCTCCTCGTTATGCAGCGTCGTTCCTTCAAGCTCTACTTCAAAATAGATGTCGAAGAAGCTGTCGGCCGGGAAGTCCAGCTCGCCGGTGTCGTTCTCTTGCTCGGTGATCTTTCCGGTCGAGGCGGGTTGTGGCGCTAGCGTCACCTGAATGTCGCCAAGCTCAGTGGATGTGCCGGCCAGGTCTAGTTGGATGATCTCAGTCTGAACGCTATCGAGGGCTCCGCCAACGACAGCACTACGTTTGATGACGGTGGGGCCGTTGAGTGTCACGCCGAACAGCTCGTCCGAGCCGACGATGCCAACGTTGACGAGCGCCCCGGAATCGAAGGAATCGCACGTGGACGGATCGTTCGGGCACGCGACAAAGTTGTCGCCCGCTGCGTCGGCGGTGCCGGGCAGTTCAACGTCGACGCAGAACGGCGTTACCGGGTTCCAGTCAGGGTCGAACTTCTCCTCTACCGAGTAGGTTCCCGCTTGGAGGCCGAAGAAATCGACGAAGCCGTCGCTGTCGGTGAAATCAGAACCGACGAAATCAGCCGAGAAGTCGGTGCAGTCGCCGGCCCATAGGTTGATCTCCCAGCCGGGAATCGGGTCGCCGGTGTCCGCGTCGATCTTCAGCGCGTGGATCGAGTACTTCTTCTCAGGGGGAGGCGGCGGCTGGCAGCTCAACTCGTAGTTGATCGGGATGCCGAACAGCTC
>JADFRJ010000010.1 GCA_022561355.1 Chloroflexota bacterium
GCGTATGTCCCGTATCGTCCCGCGGTTCCAATTGCTTATACGTATACACCGAAACAAGGCGATTCTGCAAAACAAACTTCGGCGATCTGCGGGCATTAGCAGGCGGCCGACCAGCTCCTCAGCGACCTCCGCGAAGCCTCAGACGAAGTACGGGACCAGCCCGCCGCCCAAGCCGGAAGAAGCGTCCCTGACCAAAGGTCAGGCCTTCTTCCAAGCTACCGCCGCAGCGTAGCCGCGAACCCGGCCATCTACGGCGCTCTGGAGACCGTCGCCGAAGACCAGCCCGTCAACGACCTCATCCTGAACTTCATCGATAGCCTTACCAGAGTGGAAGACTGATGTGGTTGTGGTTCTACCTAACACGCCTGAATAGGTCGGCTTAGTATCGGCTAAGCAACTACATAATCCCGGCTGGATATCTTAGCTTAGTATCTGCTAAGATAGTGAGCGCAACTTCAGCACCCTAATCAGAGGCTAGAACTAACATCAGACTAGTGCCAGTGCGAGATAGATGGAGGCCAGAATGGTAGTAGACAAGACCAAGGAGCCCGCGAAGAAGAGCCGGGAGCGAGACTGGGCGACGGACTACGATATCTTCGCAAAGCAGTACATCAAGGACCCCTTCCCCATCTGGGACAAGCTGCGCGACGAGTGCCCGGTCGCCCATACGGAGCGCTGGGGCGGCTCTTGGATGCCGACGCGCTACGAGGATCTATTGAACATCGCGCGCGACATCCAGCACTTCTCCTCACGCGACATCCTGGTAGCCCCCGGCGGCCCGCCCCCGGAGGAGGGCGATGATAGATGGGACGAAGATGCGGATGTGCCAGAGGCCCTGCGCGACTACGCGCCGGAGGCCCCGCCCATCACGTCCGACCCGCCGATTCACACCTGGGCGCGCAAGCTCCTCCTGAAGCCCTTCTCCGCGAAGGAAGTTGCGAAGTTTGAGCAGCTCACACGCGACAACTGCAACAAGCTCATCGACGGCTTCATTGACAAGGGCCGCTGCGACGGCGCCGTTGACTACGCGCAGGAGATCCCTTCTTACGTAATCGCCAGTATGCTCGGCATCCCCAGGGACATGACAGCCCAGTTCACCAGCTGGGTGCAGAACTTCCTGGAGTTGGGCCTTACGAACACCGACCTTCAGGCAGAGTCAGGCCGCGAGATCTTCACCTTCCTCTTTGAACAGATCGAAGACCACAAGGCGAACCCCAAGGACGACCTGATTGACTACCTCCTCAACGAAAAGGTCGATGGCGAGCCCGTGCCGGACACACACGTGCTGGGCACCTGCTTCCTCATCCTCCTCGCCGGCATCGACACAACGTGGAGTTCGATCGGCTCAGCGTTTTGGCACCTAGCGCAGCACCCCGAAGACCGCAAGCGCCTGATCGAAGAGCCAGAGCTGATCGACATGGCCATCGAAGAACTGCTGCGCGCTTACTCTCCTGTGACCATGGCCCGCTACGTTGCCGAGGACGTCGACTATAACGGCTGTCCGATGAAAGAAGGCGATCGGCTGCTGATGAACTTCCCGGCGGCGAATCGCGACCCGCGTAAGTTTGAGAACCCCGACCAGGTGATCCTCGACCGCGAGAACAACCCCCATATCGCGTTTGGCGTGGGCATCCACCGCTGCGCCGGCTCGAACCTCGCCCGCATGGAGATGAAGGTCTCCATCCAGGAGTTCCTGAAGCGCATCCCGGACTTCAAGCTCGAAGACCCGGACGCCGTCACGTGGGCCGGTGGCCAGGTCCGCGGCCCGCGTAAGATGGGGCTCGTGTTCTCGGCGTAACGGCCGCGGATTGAGCCAGAAGGAAGGTAAGGAAGCCACATGAAAGTTCGAGTAGACGCGGAGAAGTGCCAGGGCCATAACCGGTGCGTCACGGTCGCGGGCGAACTGTTCGACGTCGACGAGCTGGGCTACGCACACGAAAAGAACGATGGCGTCGTGCCGCCGGAGCTAGAAGAGAAGGCGCGCCGGGCCGTCGACAACTGCCCGGAAGTCGCTATCACTATCGAAGATTAGGTTTACGCTCGCGCAGGGCGCCTACCCATCCCGCTATTGAGAACGGCCCGCCCAAAGGCGGGTCGTTCTGTGTCATGCTTCACTCACGCCCGCTAGCTCGCCGCACCGGCCGCCGCTAACCTGAGCCGTGGCTCAAGAAACAAAGCCGCCGCCCGGCCCTGAGGACGGCGAGCAGCTCCCAACCACCGTCTTCAAACTCGCCGGCCCGGTCCTCATCGAGCGGCTCTCTGTCTCCGTGCTCTCCGGCGTCGACGCCTTCCTCGTCGGCCACTACGTCGGCGTCGACGCTGTGGCTGCTATCGGCATCAGCGCGCTGCTGTTCTGGGTGCCGCTGGCCGGGGCGTTCGGCCTCGATATCGCGACCACAGCCGTGATCGCGCGCGACTACGGCGCCGGCACGGCCGGCAACCTCGAACGCACGCTGCGCGCGTCGCTCTTGATCGCCTTCATCTGGGGCCTCATCGCGACAACCGCGCTCTGGACGCTGGCCGGGCCGCTTATGACGATGATGGACGCCGAGCCGGAAGTACGGGCCTTCGGCATCGACTACATTCGCGCCGCCTCACTATCCTTCCCGCTCCTGCTCTTGATGTTCGCCGCCAGCGGGGCCATGCGCGGCCTCGGCAACACCTGGATTCCGATGCTAATGTCGATCGTGCTCAACATCGTCAACGCCGTCGTCGCGTTCCTGCTGATCAGCGGCGTGATCGGGATCGAGCTAGAGGTGCTGGCTTCAGGCATCGGAACGGCCGCGGGCGGTGCGGTCGGCGGCGCGCTCGCGGTCTTCGTCCTCTACCGCGGCGTCGGGCCCGCCCGGTACGAGTTCCGCAAGGCGCTCCAGACCGGCAGGACCGAGGTCAAGCGCCTCGCCAACCTCGGCGTGCCGGCCGGGCTGGAGGAGGTGCAGTTCATGCTCGCCTTCCTCGTCTACACCAGACTCGTCAGCGGGCTCGGCACGGCGGCGATTGCGGCGCACACGATTGCGCTGCGCACGCTGGAGCTGGCGATCGCTCCCGGCTTCGCGTTCGGCGCGGCGGCCACCACGTTGGTGAGCCGCTTCCTCGGCGCGCGCCAGCCGGCGATCGCCGAACGAGCCGCCATCATCACCCAGATCTGGGCGATCGGCACGATGATCGTGCTGGGCGGCCTGCTCGCCATCTTCGCCCCGCAGTTCGTCGGCATCTTCGTCGACGACCAGGAAGTGATCGATATCGGCGCGAAGCTCCTGCGCATCTTCGCGATCGCCTTCCCCTTCATGGGGCTGCACGCGTCGCTGGGCGGCGCCCTGCGCGGGGCGGGCGACGTCCGCTACGTGCTGGGCGTGATCACAGTGACAGCCTGGCTCGTGCGCATCCCCATCGCGATCGTGCTCACGATTGTCTTCGGCCTGGGCGCCCCTGGCGCCTGGATCGGCGCAACGACCGAGAACATCGTCCGTGGCGGCCTGATCTGGCAGCGCTTCCGCGCAGGCGGCTGGAAGGAGAAGGTGGTCTAGGCGACGCCGAAGCGTCAGCCCACGTAGATGCGGGCGATCTGGCCGAAGAGCGTCACGTAGTAGACGTCGCGGTTCCAGCCTGGGCAGAAGAACATGCCGGACGACCGTTCTGCGCCTGAGTGAACGCGTCCTCGCTCCTCGCCCGTCTCTAGATCCAGCACCACGACATAGTCGCCGTCTTCCTGAACGTCATCGACGATCAGCTCGCGCGTCTCAGCGAACAGCATCGGCTGCTGGAAGTTGCGGATGTCCTTCACCCACAGCTCGCGGAGACCGTCGGGGCCGTAGCGCCAACCGCCAAGCTTCCCACTGTTGGAGTCATAAGCGACAAGGATGTGGCTGTCCTGGTCGTAGAGCGGCGGCGCGATGATGCCAGCGTTCGGCAGCCCGAACGGCGTCAGCGCGTCTCGATTGCTCGCGTCGGCGGTCGACATCCGAAATACGTGCTGCGGCCCCGACGCGGTCTCATGCAGCGCAGGCGGGGCGGTACCAGTGGGACGAGGCGTGAGGATGGCGAGCGCACCAACCGCAGCGCCCATGTCTTGGAACCAGACGTTGTCATCGCCGACGCAGGTGTCCCAAGCGAACGACTGGTCCTCTCCCGGCAGGTCATAGTCGCCGATCCAGCCGTCATCTAATTCTAGCTTCCCCTCGGCGTAGCGGAGGCGGTAGGCCTTTGAATCGCTGGTCGCGTAGACGAACTCGCCGTCCGGCGTACGGTCGATGCAGATGCGGCCTACGGAGTTGTCGGGGAACTCGAAGCGATCGACCTCCTCCAGCTTCTCCGGCTCCAACACAGAGAAGTGCGAGGGTGCCGAGAGCTGGATGTCTTTCATGATCAGGTTGCCATCAGAGAGGATCAGCAGGCCATTGTAGGCGCAGTCGATCGGTAGCTCGCGCTCGGCAACGACCGCGCAGTCTGGCGACAGCCGATGGCAGTAATTGCCGTTGGTCATGTAGAGGTCACCGTTTTCATGAACAACAACGGCCCCGCACCAGTTGTGGCCGCCAGATGGCAGCTTCGGTGAGGAGGCGAGCGGCTCTAGCGAGAGCGGGTCGACCTTCTCCAGCCAGCCGAACGACTCGTCCGGCTGGAATGGCGGGGCGCCGCCTTGCAGGTAGAGTTCGCCGGCGTCGCGCTGGACGAACATCACAGGCCACCGGCCCGCGCACTCGCGCATTGTGGCTCTTAGCTCATCGCCGGGCTGGAGGTTGAGGCCGGGGCCGGCCGCTGATTTCTGTCGCCGGGGGCCGCCGCACTCGCAGGGCCAGACCGAGGGATAGTAGCCGGGCATCGGGCCCACGCGGTCGAGTTCGGTCATGCGAGATACTGTTTCGACAGGCCGTCGATCGACTCGAAGAACTCACGCGCGACCTCGTGGATGATCTCCTTTATAGGCCGGACTTCTTCGATCCAGCTTGCAGCCTTGCCCGTGAGCGCGATGCTCGCCTCCATGTCGATCTCCTACTCCCGGACGAGGTCCGTGTCGATGCGGCGCATACGGGTCACTCGCTTGAGGGGAACAATAACCCAAACCAGTTCGTCGCCGTCCAGCTCGCGCGTCACCGCGATTACTTCGTTGTTGGGACGGAGGACGTGCTTGCCATCCTCCCAGGTTGCGGCGACGTTGATCGGCTGCCAGTTGAACCCGCTCACATCGTTGACGCCGTTCTCCAGTGTGCCGTCGCAGACCATGTCGTGGATGATGGGAGCGCTTGTGATCACGACGCGGTTCCCGCACTGCTCGACGCGCTCGACGTGGCTCAGGTCGTCGACAGGCTCGCCGTTCATCTCGACCGCGTGTGCCTTCCACAGCCCGCGCATGTCAGCGACGCCGGGCGCCAGCGGCTCCGTGCATCCGGCCAGCACCGGCGGCGGCATCTCGTCCTTCCAACCACCCTCCGGCGTGTGCGCGACGGGGATCTCGCGAGCCAGCACCATGGCTAGCTAACTGGAGCCGTCTGCGCGATCTCGTCGAACTTGGCGATGACCTCCCGCGCAAGCTCGGGTCCGCCTTCGAACAGCTCACGGAAGACGTCCTCCACCGACACCACCTCATCGATCAGCGCGGCGACCTGGCCCATCTGCGTCCGCTTGCTCGAGGTGCCCAGCACCTCCTCCGCGAACGCCGGCTTGGAGATGCGCGGCCGGATGCGCCCCTCCGCGGACATCGTCGATGTGTCGTCGGCGGCCAGCACCAGCTTGGCGACGTGGTCGCCGTAGCTTGCCGCCGCTTCCTTCGTCACCATCAGGCGCGTGCCGAGCTGCACGCCGTCCGCGCCGAGCGCCATCACCGCGACGATGCCGGCGCGGTCGGCTACTGTTCCGCAGGCCACCAGCGGGATGTCCGGCAAGGCCCGCCGGACCGCCGGGATCAGCACCATCATGGCGATCTCTTGCTCGCCACGATAGCCTCCTGACTCGGTCGGCTCCGCGATCAGACAATCTACTCCGGCATCCGCGGCCTTCCGCGCGTGGTACGTGCTCGCAACAACGTGCCCGACCGTGACCCCGCCTTCCTTGAGCTGGGCGGTCAGTATCTTTGGGTTGCCGGCGGACGTGATCACCACCGGCACCTGCTCCTCCACGCAGACCTTGGCCTTCTCAGCGGTCATCTCAGGGCTGCCCATGGCCAGCGGGAAGTTGATCGAGAACGGCTTGTCGGATTTCGACCGAAACTCCTGGATCGCCTCACGCAGGCCATCGGCCGGCATGACCCCCTCGATACAGCCCAGCCCTCCGGCGTTCGAGACGACGATGCCAAGCTCAGGCTTCGGCGTGATGCCGCCCATCACCAATGGGTAGCGGATGCCAAATAGATCGCAGACTGCGTTCGACATGCTTACTCCTTCCCTACGACGTAGGGCCTAGACCCAGCCACCCGCGTATCCGACGAATTGGCCTGTTGTGAACTGGCTCGTGCCATCGAGGAACGCCATACAGAACGCCGCGCACTCCTCGACCGTGCCCAGCCGTTTCATCGGTACCGCCGCTTCGATCCGCGTGCGAACTTCGGGGTCATCCCCGCCGCTGGCCCGCAGGAACTCAGGAAAGTCCATGAAGTTCGTGCCGAGGGCGTTCACCTGCACGCCGGTCCGCGCGACCTCGCGCGCGACGTTCTTGATCAGCATGTTCGCCCCGGCGCGCGCAGCGGAGTAGAGTGGCGCGTTGTTTGTCGGCCGCGCGCCCGCGGCGCTCGTCAGCACCAGTATCTGGCCGCTCTGCCGCTCCACCATAGGCGGCGTCACCGCCTTGAGGAAGTGGTACGGAAGTTCGATACAGCCCTGTACCACCTCCTTGAGGTCATCAGTCGATGAGTCCATGAACCGGCCTGTGACAACGCGGCCCGAGAACATTGTCGCCGCATCGATCTTGCCGAACCGCTTAAGGCCCGCCTCGACGATCTGCGTGAACGGGTTCGCGTCGCTGCTTCGGCCTACGCCCTCCACGACCTCAACAGCCGCGCCCGTGCCTTCGAGCTCGTCGACGAGTACGTCTGTAGGATCGCCGATGACGAGATCGTGCCCTCGCTCCGCAAGGAGCCGCGCTATCGGCGGACCCACGAAGAAGCTAGCGTTGGCGATTAGCGCGACACGGCGCGCGGATGTTGACGTGCTATCTGACATCGCGTGCTCCCTTCATCCTTAGCCCCACATCGAGAGGACGTGGCCCACGTCTGGCCGCGCCCGCCCCTCCAGGACCTCGCGATAGACCCGCTCGACGGCTTCCTTGCCCGCGTCGCGCTTCACGCTCAGCCACGCGTCGCTGGAGTCGCGAAAGCGCCGCCAGGCATCGCCGATGCGCTGCTCCAGCCCTTCCGGCCCCCAATCGGCCGTGCGCTTCTGGATCTGGCCGGGCGCGAAGAAGAAGGCCGGCTCGGCGCCAGGAAGGCCGCTGTCCCGCGGCGCGGCGCCGACGTGGGTCATGCCAACCATGCAGCTGTATTTTACGTTGTCTCCAAAGTGGCGATGCACGCGGTTCGCGACGTCACCATCGCCGGAGTGGTCGATGAAAACCACGGGCACATTCTCTAGCGTTTCGACGTCATCATATGCCACGGCCTTGTCGTAGTACGGAAGTCCTGCGACAAACTCAACGTTTCCCGGCGAAGTTAGCCCGATGACGGGGCTTCGAGCGTGATCGTGGAGTTGATGCGCGAGCGCGATCCCAGTCTTGCTGGATGCGCTGCCGATGACGAACGCCTCCGCGCCATAGAAGTCGTTGTCGACAATCATGTCGTCCACCAAAAAGCCCGTCATGAAGAGGATGTAGAGCAGCAGATGTTGGTCCTCGTATTCGGCGTTGTACTGAACATCCGCCGCCGTCTTCGTGTATGTGCGGTACACCGGCGCTGTGTCGGCGCGGTGCGGCGCCTGGTCGACGATCCCACGCTTCGTAACGGCCCCAGCATCAATCACCAGATGGTGCGCCATCGGGAACCACCCTTGCAGGCGCTCTCCCTCATGAACGTCGGGGTGGTTTGAGCGGACCACATCAGCGAATGCCGAAGCCGGGATTCGGCCCCAGCCATCCTCCGCGGGGAAGAACTTCCAGTATCCAATCCCCTCACCTACCAACCCGTAAGTAATGTTGTTCGACGTGAGGGCGAACCGGTCGATTTTGAGCAGGACCTGCCCTGACTTGAGATCGATTGGCATTCTGTCAGATACGACGCGCGTCTGCGTAAGATCCGTCTTGTTGACTTCGAAGACGGAGCCATTTTCCTGACTCAAGATTAGGTGCGCGTCGCTTCGAGCGTCGCCTTGCCGAACGAACCGAGTTCCGCTTCGCCCGTCATCTTGTCCCCGTCGACCGTCGCCTTGAACTCGATCACCATGTTCATCTGGGCGGCCGTGATTTTCCAGGTCAGGTTGTCGCCATCAATCTTGCCATCCTCAAGTGCAACTTCACCCTGCGGCCCGACCATGGTCCCCTCCAGAGTGCTGCCGTTAGACGTCAGCTTCAGATCGCCCGTCTGGGGGCCCATCGGTGTGTTCATCGTCATGCTCCACGTTCCATCTGCGCTCATCGTATTCCCTTTCCGGCTATCGGGCGCTCCGGCCCGGCCTCGCTTCTTCGGCTACTCTTCGCCGATGCGGCGCAGGAGGGTCTCCACAATCTCAGGCCCGTGCGTCTCTTGCAAGAAGTGTCCCGCCTCCAGGCCATCGAACGTCGCCTGATCATACATGCCAGCCCACTTCCGTCCCCAGGCCTCCGTGAAAATGTCGTCTGCGGTACCCCAGATGAAATGCGCTGGCTTGCTCCAACTGCGTAGCGCCTCGAAGTCCTCCGCCTGGACGCTCGCATTGCTGTCCTCCGGATTGTCAAACGGCAGGCAGAGCGGGAAGCGCCTCGGGCCCGCCTTGGACTCGCGGTCCGGGAAAGGCGCTTCGTACGCGGCGAACGCCTCTTCGTCCGACAGTGGCGACGTACCACGCGGCCACCTGTTCAACGTGATCTGCATGATCAGGCCACACCCTTGCGCTTCGACCATCGAGCCTCCATCGTGCCAGGCAGCGTTCCAGTTCCTGATCGGCTCCGTGTACTCGAAGTCATCGTGATGGAGCCACGTGTTCATGATCAACAGACGCTCGAACCGCTCTGGCATCTCGACAACCTGGCGCAGGCCAATCGGGCCGCCCCAGTCCTGGCCAACGAACGTGATGTTCTGAAGGTCGAGCTGCTGGATCAGGTCAGCACAGGCGAAGCCGTGCTTCGCGATCGTGTACCAAGCATCGTCGAGCACCTTGTCGCTCTTACCGAAGCCTATGTGGTCCGGCGCGATGCAGCGGTAGCCGGCCGCGACGAGCGGCGGGATCATGCGCCGGTACAGGAACGACGATGTCGGCATGCCGTGGAGCATCAGTATCACGTGGCCGTTACGCGGTCCTTCGTCCACATAGTGCATGCGCAGCGTCCCATCTTCTGAGTCGGTGACATCTACGTAGTTCGGTTCGAACGGAAAGTCGGGCCACACCTCGAAGCGATCGTCCGGGGTGCGGAAGACGTTCATCAGGTCATAGCCTCGATGCCTGCTTGCGTTGTCGCGATGAGCCACTGCATCTCCAGCCCCGCGCTACGATGCTCGCCGATTTCGCGCACCTTCTGGCTGCCCGCGATCTCGAGGAACTTCTGGCGGGACGGGTACTCAACCAGCGCGATGACGTCGAACTCCGGATCGCCGTCTTCGCCGATCACTTTGGAGTCGACACGGCCGGCCCAGATGAAGCGGCCGCCCTGTGACTCGACGACCTTGCGCATCTGTTCGGCGTAGCGCCCGTAGGCTACCTGCCCTGACGCATCGCCCTCGCTCTCGTCGGCACGTTCCTTAAACTTGAGCAGGTTGACCATCACCACGGGCTGGTCCGCCGGCCCCTTCATCAGCTCTTCTATTTGCTCTTTGTTCGGGTAGATCGCCACAGGCGTCCTCCTCAGCGCGCCAGATTCGGCGCAGAATCGATGGGCTGGCTTGTGCTGGCCCCCGCAGTGGCATACACTAGCGCAGCGAAGGAGCCGGTGGCAACCTTCGAACGAGAACCCACGGACATGAATAGCTTGGAACTCCAACGTGACGACGAGCGAGCCTAACTTCGGCGGGCGCATCGGGCGCACGTTCGCGGACTCGGAGCCGTGGTGGCCGGCACCCAAGCGCCCCCCCGGCGACGCTCCCAACATCGTCATGATCGTGCTCGACGATACCGGCTTCGCGCACTTCGGCTGCTACGGCTCGACGATAGCGACGCCGGCGATCGACCGGCTCGCGGACGGAGGTGTTCGCTACAGCAACTTCCACACGACCGCGCTCTGCTCGCCTTCGCGGGCCTGTCTGCTGACGGGCCGTAACCACCATGCCGTCGGCATGCGCGCCGTCTCGAACTTCGACTCGGGCTTCCCGAACATGCGCGGCGGCATCACTCCGCGCGCCGCGACGATAGCGGAGTTGCTGCACGACAACGGCTATGCTACGTTCGCCGCCGGCAAATGGCACCTGGCGCCGATGCAGGAGTGCTCTGCCGCGGGCCCCTACGATCACTGGCCGCTCCAGAAGGGCTTCGATCGCTTCTACGGCTTTCTGCAAGGCGAAACCGATCAGTTCTACCCAGAGCTGACCGAGGACAATCACCACGTCAGCCCGCCCGCCCTGCCGGAGGACGGTTACCACGTCAGCGAAGACTTGATTGACCACTCGATCGGCTGGATCCGCGACTTGCAGTCAGTACGGCCCGATCGCCCCTTCTTCCTCTACGTGGCCTTCGGGGCGACGCACGCGCCACACCAAGCGCCGCCGGACTTCATTGAGAAGTACCGCGGGAGATTCGACGCCGGCTGGGATGCCGCGCGAGAGGAGTGGTTCGCGCGTCAGCTCGACATGGGGCTGATCCCCCGTGGCACGACGCTCGCGCCACGCAACCCCGGGGTGCTGCCATGGGACGAACTACCGGAGAACGGCCGCATCTTCGCAGCCCGGCTGCAAGAGGCGTTCGCGGGATTCCTCGAACACACGGACGCGCAGATCGGCCGGCTCGTGGCGTTCCTCGAGGCCCAAGACCTCCTCGACGACACGCTGCTGATCGTGCTCTCCGATAACGGCGCCAGCCAGGAAGGCGGCCCGCGCGGTGTGATGGACGAGTTCAGCACCTTCAACCTGATCCGCGAGGACCTCGACGACATCGTCGCGAACCGGCTGGACGACATAGGCACATCGCACGCGCATAGCAACATCCCCTGGGGCTGGGCGCAGGCGGGAAACACGCCGCTCAAGTGGTACAAGCAGAACACCTACGGCGGCGGCGTCCGCGACCCGCTCGTCATCCACTGGCCGAAGCGGATCAAGGAGACCGGCATTCGCCATCAGTTCTGCCACGTGACAGACATCACTCCCACCGTCCTCGACGTGACGGGCATCTCCGTGCCAGAGACGTTCAACGGCCATCCCCAGATTCCGCTCCATGGCACCAGCTTGGCCGGCTCGTGGGACAAGGACGGCTCGCCGGCGCAACGCGGACCGCAGTACTTCGAGCAGTTCGGCCACCGCGGGATCTGGAAGGACGGCTGGAAGGCGGTCACCTACCATCGCAAGGGCGACGACTTCGACACAGAGGAATGGGCACTCTACCACCTAGACGAGGACTTCTCAGAAGGCCACGATCTCGCGGCGGAACAGCCGGAGAAGCTCAAGGAGCTCATTGAGGCATGGTGGGCAGAGGCTGAAGCGAACGACGTGCTGCCCCTGGACGATCGCACCATTGAACTGTTCGGCGGGACAGCTCGCCCTGGGACGCCCCACGATCGCGACGAGTACGTTTACTACCACCCGATATCGCACGTGCCCGCCGACGCCGCGCCGCGTCTCGGCGGCCGCGCGTGGACGATCGCGGCGGACGTGACCGTGCCGGAAGGCGGCTGCGAGGGCGTACTCTACGCGCGTGGGAGCCACAACGGAGGCCACACGTTTTTCGTCCAGGACGGCAAGGTCCAGTTCGATTACAACGCGCTCGGCGAACACTTCCGCGCGGCAGGCGCCGCAGACCTGTCGCCGGGCAGGCACGTCATCGAGACGAGGTTCACGCGAGACGGGCAAGCCGGACGCCTGACCGTCGCGGTGGATGGAAACGAAATCGGCGCGATTGAAGTCACCAAGATCGTCCGCATGCTAAGTTCGACAGGCGTCGACATCGGCGCGGACCGCCTCTCTCCCGTGGTCGACGACTACGATGGGCCATTCGCGTTCACCGGAGAGATCCACAAAGTCACGTTCACGATTCGAAGCCCCCAGGAGCGCCAAGACATCGAGGCGATTGCGCGCACAGAGCTAGCGAAGGAGTGAGAATGAACGCACTACGCACACCAGACGAGCGATTCAAAAACCTACCAGGCTACGACTTCGAGGCCAGGTACCTAGACGTCCCCGACGGCGAAGGCGGCCAGCTTCGCGTCCACTACGTCGACGAAGGACCGGCGGACGCTAACCCCGTGCTCATGATGCACGGCGAGCCGTCGTGGTGCTACCTGTACCGCAACATGATCCCTGGCATCGTTGCGGCGGGCCATCGAGCCATCGCGCCGGACCTAATCGGCTTCGGGCGTTCCGACAAGCCAGCCGAGAAGAGCGACTACACGTTCCAACGCCACGTCGATTGGATGACCTCCTGGTTGGAGCAGATGGACCTGCAAAACATCACGTTCTTCGGCCAGGACTGGGGATCGCTCATCGGCCTGCGCCTCGTCGCCGAAAACCCGGACCGGTTCGCCAGGGTCATCATCGGCAACGGCGGCCTGCCCACAGGCGAAGGCACCCCCGGCGAGGCATTCATGGCCTGGCAGAAGTTCTCGCAAGAGTCGCCCACCTTCGACATCGGCCGCCTGATCAATGGCGCAACGACCACGAAGCTCTCGGACGAGATCATCGCCGCCTACGACGCGCCGTTTCCGGACGATTCGTACAAAGCAGGCGCCCGCATCTTCCCGTCGCTCGTGCCGACGACGCCCGACGATCCGGCGGCGCCCGCAAACCGCAAAGCGTGGGAGGTGCTGATGCAGTGGGAGAAACCGTTTCTCACGACGTTCAGCGACTCCGACCCGGTGACGAAGGGTGGTGAGCGCGCCTTTCAGGGCCGCGTACCCGGCGCAAAGGACCAGCCTCACGTCACGATCGAAAACGCGGGCCACTTTCTCCAGGAGGACAAGGGAGAAGACCTTGCCCGCATTGTTGTAGACTTCATCGCGCAGACGAGCGAGTAAGATAGCTACAAAAGAGAGGTTCCGACATGAAGATGCAGGTAAAGCCCATCCCAACGATCTCCGATCGGATCAACGAGATCCGAATGCTCACGGCCGACATCGTGAACAAGGAGATCCTCCCCAACGAGCGAACGCTCTGGGCATGGCGGGGCGATAGCCGCTACACAAAAGCGGACATCGAAGAGTCTAAGGCGCTCCGGAAGCGGATCCAGGACAAGGTCCACGAGGCCGGCCTGTGGGCGCCGCACCTGCCCCAAGAGTACGGCGGCGCAGGTCTCGACTTCCTGGAACACGCCTACATGAACGAGGTGCTTGCATACGTCCAGGGCGGCGCGGCGCTCTTTGGCGTCGTCGCGCCGAACTCCGGCAACCAGACGATCCTGGTCAAGTACGGCACGGAGGAGCAGAAGAAGAAGTGGCTGATCCCGCTGATCGAGGGCAAGATGCAGTCCGGCTTCTCGATGACCGAGCCCGACTCGGCCGGCTCCGACCCGCGCTCGATCAAGACGACGGCGCGCCGCGACGGCGACGAGTGGGTGATCAACGGCC
The DNA here is from genome assembly GCA_022561355.1 of Chloroflexota bacterium. Classification (GTDB taxonomy): domain Bacteria; phylum Chloroflexota; class Dehalococcoidia; order DSTF01; family RBG-16-68-14; genus SZUA-185. Next base: position 13,819 of record JADFRJ010000010.1, read on the forward strand.
ACAAGTGGTTCACGTCCAACGGGAAGGCGGCCGACTTCTTCATCGTCATGTGCCGGACAGAGGACCCGGACGGGCCCGCTGACCGCAACGGCAAGATGACCCAGATCATCGTGCCGAAGGAGACGCCCGGCGTGAACGTGATCCGCGGCATCCCGATCTGGAGCCAGCGCGACAGCGACCACTGCGAGATCATCTACGACGACGTGCGCGTACCGGTGACGAACCAGCTTGGACAGACCGGCTCGGGCCACGCCGCCGCGCAGGACCGGCTGGGAGCGGGACGCATCTTCCACTGCATGAACTCCATTGGCCAGATGTGGCGCGCCTTCGACCTAATGGTCGAACGCATTATGACGCGAGAGGTCCACGGCGGCCTTCTAGAAACAAAGCAGTTTATGCAGGGCTTCATCGCGGACTCCTACATCGACATCCAGGCCGCGCGCCTGATGACGATCCACACGGCCGAAAAGATCGAGAGCGGCGCTGACCCGCGGACGGACATCTCCGCGATCAAGGTCTTCGTCCCCTCCGCCTACGAGCGCGTCGTCGACCGGGCTATCCAGGTCTGGGGCGCCGCCGGCGTCTCCGGCGACCTGCCACTTGCCGGTATGTACCAGGGCGCCCGCACGCTGCGCATAGCCGACGGCCCGGACGAGGTGCACCGCATTCTGATCGCGAAGAACATCCTCAAGCGCTACCACGACGGCATGGGCTGGGACTTCGGGAACTAAGAGGAGCACCAATATGAGCAACGTCCTGGAGATCACAAACGCCGGACACGTCCGCAAGCTCCGGCTCAACCGGCCTGAGAAGAAGAACGCCCTCTCCGACGAGCTGGCCTGGGGCATCATCAGCGCGGTCGAGGAGGCCGCCAAGGACGACGATGTCTGGATCATCGCCATCACCGGCACGGACGATGCTTTCTGCTCCGGCCTGGACTTGACGCCATCGAGCAACGGCGCCCATCCCTATCTTTCGACGCAGGACGCCTTGCTGGACGACCTTGGTTGGGTGAGCCGCATCCCGCTTGTGCTGCGAGAGCAGTGCGACAAGCCGATCGTCGCCGGTCTCAACGGCGTCGCAGTCGGCGCCGGCTTCTCGCTCGCGATGGCCGCCGACATCCGGCTCGCGTCGGAGAGCGTCCGTCTGATCGCGGGCTATCCGCGCATTGGCGGGTCGCCGGACGGCGGGCTATCCTTCACGCTCGCGCAGGCGATCGGCTACGAGCAGGCAATGCGCTTCCTGCTGGAGAACCGCACCGTCGGCGCAGAGGAGGCGCTCAAGCTAGGCCTCGTCGGCGAGGTGGTGCCCGACAACTCGTTCGACGAGCGATTCGACGAGTACTGCCAGTCGCTGACGAAGATCTCGCCCATTACGGCACGCCTGACCAAGCGCGTCGTGCGGCGTGCCACGGCCATGGTCGATCCTGAGAGCCACTACCGCTACGAGTTGCAGAACATCACTCGTGCCTTCACCAGCGAGGACGGTAAGGAGGCCGGCAAGGCCTTCCGCGAAAAGCGAACGCCGGAGTTCAAGGGCCGCTAGCTTGCCTGAACTCCCGCGCGATGATCCGGTCATCGAAAAGCTCCTCAGTGGCGCGTTCCTCGCCAGACTCGCGTACATCGGCCTCGATGGCCGGCCTCGCGTGGTACCCATCTGGTACGCGTATCTGGGCGGCGAGTTCATCATGGTGACCGGGCCCAAGGCCGACAAGGTAGCCGCGATCGAAGCGAACGGGGCTGTGGCCCTTACGATCGACTCCGACCAGCCACCGTACAGCGTGCTCCTCGTCAACGGGGACGCAACGGTGGAAACGACAGACGGCATGGCCGCCGAGTACCCAGACATCGTTCAGCGCTACCTCGCGGGCGCCGCCGACGCCTATCTCTCCGGCATGCGCGAACGGATCCGCGAGCAGCGCCGCATCCGCGTCGTCCCGCGCTCGTGGCGCGTCCTGGACTTCGTGAAGCGCTATCCCAAAAGCCTCCGCTAACAGAAGGAGAGCAACATGTCTGACATGTTCGTAGAGTCCCTGCGCAACCGGATCGGCGCGATCAACACGCTGTACGAACGTTGCGTCTCCGATATGACGCTAGAGCAGGTGAATCACCAAGAGCGCGCCGGCGTGCTGCCCATCGCATTCAGCCTCAGCCACTACATCAGAGCGCAGGACCAGTCCATCAGCGGCCCCTTCCTTCAGCAGCCGGCCCTCTGGGAGTCCGGCGGCTGGGCCGAGAAGATCGGCGTGACGGTCGACAAGTTTGGCCGAGAGGAGACGGTCGAAGAAATGGAGCAGATCCGCTTCGCCGACTTCGACGCCTTCAAAAGCTATCAGGCTGTCGTGCTCGCGCGCACCCTGTCCGCCCTTGAGGTAGTTACGGCGGAGTCGCTGTCAGAAGTCCTCATGCCGAAGCTGCCGCCCAACATGCAGAACATCTACTGCGCTCTCGTCATCAAAGACGGCCCGCTACGTAAACTGGACGTGTTGGAGTGCTTCGTTTACCAGCATGGCCTGCGCCACATGGGCGAGATCGAACACGGACGCGCCCTCGTTGGCCTGCAGGGTATGACCAGCTAAATTCCAACTATCATTCGCCACCTCTCTCTTCGTCCGATGGCCCGCCTGCAGAAACGAAGTTTCTGCCAAGCGCGACCGAAGGTCGAGCCGGAGGCTCCTCCCAGAACGTGGAGAGCACCTCCAGGCCGGTCGGCGCTTCGCGCCCGGCGTAGCGGCTCGCCAGCAAGATGAGCACGTAGGCGCCGATCAGTACAATCCACGGCGCGACCAGCAGGATCGGCTCGACGCCCGTTCGGACGGCGAGACCTCCCAGCGCGAGCAGCGGGACCATGGCGGCGGCGTTCGTCAGGACGTTCTGGAGCCCGAAGGTCCGTCCCTGCTGCAAGACGGGTACCCGCCGATTGATGTAGATCTGCACCGCGACGGCGGTCAGGGTCGTGGCGAAACCCGCGAACAGCGCGATGCTGCCGGCCGCCCGCACCTCTTCACCAGGATCGATGCCAACGACAAACAGCGCGTTCATGGCGCTGATCGGGGCCAGTACCGGCGACACGAAGTCGACCGCTCCCAGCAGGAAGAGACTGACCGTGGCTATCAGGAATCCGATAGCGGCCGACATCCGCTCCCCGATCCGGTCGATGAGCCTGGGCGCGAAGGCCATCGCCACTAGAGCGCCGACGCCGGCCGGCGCGAACACGTAGACCGTATTCGTAGGGTCGGCGTGCAACACGTCCCGCACGTAGATCGGGCCGAGCGTCGCGGAGATCGTGTTGAGCACAGAGACGATCAGGCCGATCATGATCATCGAGCCGATCGCCGGGTGGTTCGCCAGCCATCGCAGGGCCACGGGCACGCCAAGGTCCCGCTCCGAGAGATCGACCTTGCTGAGCGCTTCCCGCACGCCGATGTGTTTCCTCAGCGGCAGGCTGAAAACGCGAATCGACGCGAGCAAGAGGAACACGCCGCAGACGAAGAAGAGCGGGCCCACGCCCCACAGCTTCACGACGAATGGGGCGAGCAGCGCCGTCCCAATCGCCGTTGCGATCGAGTCCGAGAACGACAGGAGCGACGCCGCGGTGCAGATCTCCTCTCTGGACGCCACCAGCGGTATCACAGCCTTCTCTGATGGTCCGACCACCTGATTGATGAGGCTCACCGACGCTACGAGCACCAGTATCGGCCCGAGCGACGTGCCGAACGCGACGGGCACGAGGAAGCACAGCAGGCCCTGGAGGCCGTAGCCCAGGCCGAGCGCGACCCGCTTAGGCAACGTGTCCGAGACGGTGCCAGCGTACAAACCCAGCGCCGCCGCCGGCACCAGGGCTGCCATACCGACCAGCGCCGCCTCGAATACCGAGCCGCCCGCCGCGACAGCGACCAGCGAGCCGTACATGATCGCCTCGTGCCCGATCTCCGACAGCAGGCGTGACAGAAATACGATCTGGAAGCGCACACGACGCAGGATCGAAGTCTCAGGGAGGAAGACGTAGAAGAGTCTGAACGCCGCGGGAGGCGCCGGCTGATCAGCGCCGGGCGTCGGCATGCCGGTCATGTACTAACCCATGACCGAAGAGCCCTGGGCCGTGCTAATGCCGCCATCGACCGGGATTACCACGCCGGTGACGTACGTGCTGGCCGGCGACGCGAGGTAGAGCGCGACCCCGGCCATGTCCTCCGGCCTGCCGATGCGCCTCATCGGAGCGCTCGCCTCGATCTGAGACTGGAAGTTCTCCAGCATCCACTCCGTCATCTTCGACTCGAACGGGCCCGGCGCGATCGCGTTGACTGTGATGTGGCGAGGCGCAAGCGCGACTGCCAGCACTCGCGTCATGTGGTGCACGGCCGCCTTGCTCGGCCCGTAGGCAAAGTTGTCGACCGTCGGGACCGTGAGCGCGTCGATCGAACCCACGTTGATGACCCGCGACGGCGCCTCCGCCGTGCCCGCCTCCGCAAGCAATGGCGTCAGGTCTCGCGTGAGCATGAAGGGCGCCTTCACGTTGATGTTCATCACCTTGTCCCAACCGTCCTCGGGGTACTCCTCCAGCGGAGCGCCCCAGCTCGCGCCCGCGTTGTTCACCAGGATATCCAGCTTCCCCTCGCGTTCACTCAGTTCGCTCACGAGGAGCGCGCGGCCTTCGTTCGTGGTGAGGTCGGTGGGAATGGAGATGCAGTCGCCTATCTGCGACAGCTCCGCCGCCGCCGCGTCGCACGCCTCCGCCTTGCGAGCCGCGATGTAGACCTTGGCGCCGTTCGCGACGAAGCCGGACGCGATCATGTACCCAATTCCGCGCGAGCCTCCCGTAACGAGGGCCACCCGGCCGTCCAGAGAGAATAGATCGTTTCTATGAAGTGAAGGGTTGGTCAAGGTAGTCTCCTCACTGATTAGCCAAGCGCCTGTTCAGGCCGTTGTCGTATGAGTCTCTCAGAGGCCTCTGATCCCAGAAGCGCGCTCATTCTACATGACGGGTACTACACGAGTTGCGTCTATCGGTGCCTCCGCGAATCTGGCTGAACTGCGGTTCAGCTTGGCAGAAGCTTTGCATCTTCTGCTGACTGGTGGCGTTTTGGGGCGCGTTCTTTGATTGAGTTGCGGCCAAACCTAAGGCCACGGCTCGCCTTCGGCGAGCTGGCAGAAACGACGTCCTGCGTACGCATGTGCTCTCCTTTCGATCAGGAGATCGTAATAGGGCGTTGCGTTAGCTCGAAGCGGAATGTGGCAGACTGAGCTACGCTCCGGCTCACCTAACGGTGAGCTTGGCGCCCTTTCTCTTATGCTATTCGTAGTGTGATGCCTGACTTGCTCCTGAAGAACGCCCGCATCTGGACCGGCGATGATGCCAATCCCTGGGCAAACGCGGCCGTCATCCAAGACGGCCGCTTCTCGTTCGCCGGCCGCGATACCGATATCAACCCTCCTACTGCGGCGGACGTGTTGGACGCTGAGGGCCGCCTGGTGGTGCCCGGGCTGACCGATGGCCACGCGCACCTGCTGCAGACCGGCCTGGCAATGCGCGCCGTCGATCTCAAGGGCGTAACGAGCGTCGGCGAGGCAGCGGACCGCGTCGGCGAGCGAGCCGCGAAGACTGCGGCCGGCGATTGGGTGCAAGGCGCCGGCTGGGATCAGAACCTCTGGCCGGACTTCGCGTTTCCGGACAAGCGCGCCCTAGACGCCGTCGCCCCAGACACGCCGGTGGCGCTCACCCACACCTCGGCCCACTGCGTCTGGGTGAACAGCGCCGCCCTGCGCGAAGCCGGCGTCACCGCGTCTACGGAGGCGCCGGACGGTGGCCGCATCGACATCGGCGCGGACGGCGAGCCATCGGGCATCCTGCGCGACACCGCCGCCGCCCTCGTCTACAGAGCGATGCCCGCGCCGGCGCGCGAGCAGCGCAGCGATGCGTTAGCGGAGGCGATCCGGCACGCCAACGGCCTTGGGCTCACGGGAGTGCACGCAATGGACGTGAACGGCGGCGAACTCGCCGCGTTGAAGGAGCTGAACGAGCAGGGAGCGCTGAAGCTGCGGGTCCGCGCCTACCTCTCCCAAGCACGGCTGGAGCGCTGGATCGAGGAAGGCATCAAGACGGGCGGCGGCGACGACGTCCTACGCATTGGCGGTGTGAAGTTCTTCGCCGACGGCGCGCTCGGGTCGCTCACCGCATGGATGCTGCGCCCGTACGAACACGGCTCAGACACGGGCCTTCCTCTGCAGCCGGTCCATCAGTTGGAG
>JADFRJ010000181.1 GCA_022561355.1 Chloroflexota bacterium
CGATTGCGAGCTACGGGGGAGTCAACCACGCGCTCTTTGGTTCGCTGGGGGGTCGACGTTTGCCGGCTAGCGGTTGAGCGTTGCTTGCGTGGCTCTTTGGTCTCCGCCGTAAAGTCGAAGTCCTCGCAGAACTGTGTGCCGTAGCCGAGTGCGGCCAGGGCTCGTCCCAGCGCCTTCGTTTCCGCCTTCTCGATGAAGTCGCCGAAGTCTTCGGCCGTCTCGCTCCCCCAGCCTGTCGCGGAGCCGGCCCCGGGAACCGTGACGCGCGCGCGGAAGAGGGCAAGGCCCGCTCCATGTTTCACCAGCTCGGTCTCGATGACCGCGTCCGGGTGCAGCGTGCGCAGCCAGAGGAGTCGCCATTTCACCTCCAGGTAGTCCTTGCCGCTGAGCTTGGTCAGGTACTTGCTTGCGTCGAAGTTGCTGTCGGTCATTTGTCCCGCCCTTTCGCTAGATCCTCGCTTCGCGAAATAGAATACATGTTCTATTTGTGGTTGTCAAGCCCCATGGCGACAGAACGTAGTCAGCGTCGCCAGTCTGGGCTCGGTGAGGATTGACAAGACCTCGAGTGGTCCATAGCATAGTTTGTGTAAGAGGCGAGATGCATCAGGCGGAAAGGAAGGTGCAAGATGACCTATGCAGGCGTGCTCACACGGGCTCAAATCGTAGTCGTACTCGCGCTGATAGCGCTTGTTGTGACTCTAGTAGCCGCCTGCGGTGAAGATTCCATCCGGACTGAGGCGCCACCTGGAGAAACGCCTACGCTCTCTGCTGCCACCGTTGATCCAGAGGATAAAGAGGCACGTTTCTACGACGATTTTCAGCTTCTTTATCACATCGAGAATCCTGTCTTGGAGTGCAGGGATGGGGCATCCTGGCTGTCCATATGGAATATCGGCAACCACCTCGGGGCCGACACGGTACTTAAGGCCAGCCCAATCATTCCGGACGTAGCCGGGTTTCGATCCTTGGAGACAAAGGTGACTTCTTCGCGCCTGGCCAGTGATGTAATCGGCGAGCGAGGCTATTTTGACAGCACCAGCCTAGTGACAATCGTCGAGGCTAGGCTGCCGGCGTTTCTCACAGACAGCACATACCCACAGTTCTCGGTTGTCCTTACGGGGACAGACGATCAGTCGGGCATGCGGTTCACCAGCATCGGCATCAACATCGAGACCTCTGCTGCTCGGTGCTGAACGGCTCCAGCCTTCGCGCCTGGGCTGCCGGCCGGGTCGCGCGCTTGGTCCGGCGCTGAGGCGATGGACGGTGCCGGTCTGGTCGGCGGCAGGGATGTCGGTCGAGCTGATGTCCGGCCGCGGATCCGGCGGCGCGAGATCGGTTAGCGGCTAAGCGCTTGTACAGTTGCGATCTCTCATTTGGCCTGTTGTGGAAAAGTTTCTCGGAAAGATTTATGTCTTTGCCTTGCAATCGCTGGACAAGTCCGATCACGGCGTGTAGTATGGGGTCACCCACAAGACCCGGATCACAAAAACAACCCCGGCCATAGCTCCAAAAGAGGTAAAGTCTGCGTCATGGATGATCGCATAGGGCACTTCCTGCATTTCCTATCCGCCGAAAAGGGAGCATCAGAAAACACCATCGCCGCCTACCGAAACGACCTCTCTCAGTTTGATATCTATCTGCAGAACGGGCATGGCCCCAGCCAAAACGGCAACGGCCATGCCATCGAGTGGCAGGGGGTCGGCAAGGACACAATTGTCGATTACGTTATCGAGCTGAAGAACCGGCGTTACGCAGGGGCGTCCGTCGCGCGGAAGGTCGCCGCGGTGAAATCGTTCTTCCAGTTCCTGCACGCGGAGGGCGAGATCAAGACCAACCCGACCGAGAGCCTGGAGTCGCCCCGCGTAGGGAAGACGCTGCCCAGGCCGCTGACCGTGCAGCAGGTGGACGAGCTGCTGGAGCAGCCGGCTAAGCGAAACACGACGGAAGCGCTGCGGGACCAGGCGATGCTGGAGCTGCTGTACGCCACCGGCCTGCGCGTTACGGAGCTGGTATCGCTCGACCTCGATAGCATCTCGCTGGATAAGCGCAGCCCCATGGCGCGCTGTATGGGCAAGGGCGCGAAAGAACGTTCGGTCCCCATCCACGCGCAGGCGCTACGAGCGCTGGTCGTCTATCTGAACGAGGGCAGGACGCGCATGGTGAAGAACAAGAGCGAGCGCGCACTCTTCGTGAACCGCCGTGGTGAACGTCTCACGCGGCAGGGCTTCTGGCTGATCCTGAAGCAGTACGCGAAGGACGCGAAGATCGAAGGGCCCGTGACGCCGCACTCCTTGCGACACAGTTTCGCCACCCACATGCTGAGAGGCGGAGCGCCTCTGCGCAACGTTCAAGAGCTGCTTGGGCATGCCAACATCTCCACCACGCAGGTCTATACGCGCATCACGGATGAGCACGTCCGCCGCGTTTACGAGAAGGCCCATCCGCGCGCCGGCTAACAGAGCTACCACGATTAGCAGTTCGAGCCGCCTCGACATCATCGGGGCGGCTCTTACGATCCTTTTGTGCGCTGCTGGCCTCGCCTGTAGCGGGGGCGGCGATGGACCGCTGCCAACGCCGGCTCCGACGGCAACCGCCGCTCCTTCGTCTACGGGCACGGACGAGCCTGCTGCCCGTGACCTGATCGACCTGGCCCGACGCTTCGAGGGAACGGCCGGCGTGCCGCGCACGGTCGACCTGCCGCAGCCGGCCATCGGCGATGTGCAGGAATTCGACGTGCTCGTACTCTCTGCTGACCCCGAGGACGAGCCGAGCTATCAGACACTGTCAGCGTCGCTCCGTGCCGCGTCAGAGCACGCCTACTTCTTCTTCGAGGAGGGCTTCGAGTTGGAGCAGGCGGACCTCGACGCAGCCGTCGCCGCGTTCGAGGACCGTGTCTGGCCTGTGGTCACGGGTGCGTTCGGCCCTCCGCCGATACCAGGCGTCGACGGCGACGAGAGAATCGCGATCCTGCATGTTGACCTCGGCCAGGCCATCGGCGGCTACATCAGCGACTCGGACACCTACCCAAGGGCCGTCTCGCCACATAGCAACCAGCGCGAGATGATCTACCTGAACACGCTGTCCGGCACGCCCGGCTCGCCTACGTATGTCTTCATCCTTGCCCATGAGCTTCAGCATCTGAGCCACCTGGAACTGGACCGCGACGAAGCCGCCTGGGTCAACGAAGGGCTGTCCGAGTTCGCCGCGGGGTTGGTCAACGGCAGCGCGCGCTCGTACGGAGCCTTCCTGGACCGGCCGGACACGCAGCTCAACGCTTGGGAGGACGTGGGCGCGAGCGCTCGCCACTACCAGGCGAGCAGCTTGTTCTTCGAATACCTGATCGAGCAGACGGGCGGAGAGGTTCGAGACCTGGCCTCTCAGCAAGAGAACAGTATTGCGGGCGTCGAGGCGTTTCTGAACCAGATCGGCTCGACGCGGACGGCTGCGGAACTTGTCGCCGACTGGACGGTCGCGAACTTCGTTGATGCGCCTTCTGGGCGGTATGGCTATAGCGAACTTGACGTGAACCCGCCCATCGCGTTCGAGGCCAAGGAATCTGACAGCAGGCAAATCAGTCAATTCGCGGCGGATTATCTTCTCATTGAGGCGGATCACTTCGGTGCGGACGCAGTGTTCGAGTTCGATGGCGCAGAACAAGTCCCCGCGCTCGCCGCCCAGGCCGATGCGGACGGCGCGTTCTGGTGGTCCGGGCGCGGCGACAACATCGACTCGATGCTCACAAGAGAGCTAGACCTCACAGGCGTCACCCAAGCGAACCTGACGTTCCGCACCTGGTTCGACATCGAGGAGTGGTACGACTACGCGTACGTCGCGGTCTCTGAGGATGGCGGCGATACGTGGGTGACGATCGCCGGCCGGCGAACGACCGAAGACGACCCGATCGATGTGGCCTACGGGCCTGGCTACACAGGCAGCAGCGAAGGCTGGGTGGAGGAGCGCATCGATCTGACGGACTACGCGGGTTCGGTGATCCAGATACGGTTCGAGTACGTCACCGACGGCGCGCTCCAGCGTCCTGGCTGGGCGATTGACGACATCGCGGTCCCCGAGATCGGCTTCTTCGATGGCGGAGAGCGCGACGTTGGCGGCTGGGATCGAGAGGGCTTCCGCCTGCTGGAAGGGCAGCTCGATCAGGAGTTCGAACTGCGCGTCGTCAAGCTAACGTCGCCGCCTCGAGTTGAGAGAGTAGCGCTAGAGAACGGCAGCGCGAGCGTGGCGCTGACCGGCCTCGGTTCGGAGTACCAGAGCGCCGTGATTGTCATCGTCGCGACGACCGATGGCACATTGGTCCCGGCGAGCTACCGCTACGAGGTGACGGGCGCCCGCGAAACTAGATAATATAGGCAGCGATATTCAGCAACGCAACAGAGGAGGGGAAGAAGCATGGCCACACCGCAGGAGGAAGTACAGCAGCAGGCGGGAAAGATCATCACGCAGGTGGCGGGATACGTTGGCGTAAAGGCGATCGAAATGGGCCTGAAGCTCGGGATGCTGGAGGAGCTGGCGAAGCACCCAGACGGACTAACGTCCGATGCGTTGGCGGAGTCGTTGAGTTTGGACGCGTTCTATGTGGGGGTCTGGTGCAGCGCAGCCTACGGCGCCGAGGTCCTGGACGCGGACGGCGATACCTTCAAGCTGGCGCCTCACATGGACAAGCTGCTGCTCGACAAGGACTTTCCCGGTTACGTGGGGGGCCTGCCGAACATCATGGTCCAGCCGGAATTATTCGATACGTTCGCTAAGAACCTGCCCTCAGGGAAGCGCAGTTGGTGGGATGAATGCAGCCCGGAGTGGATCGAGGCCGTCAGCCTGACCGCCACGCCGTTCTTCTCGCGCCTGGTCGCGGGCGGGTTCGACCGCGTGCCCGGTCTGTCAGACCGGCTGGCCGGCGAGGCGAAGATCATGGACCTCGCTTGCGGCGCGGGCGTCGGCCTCCAGAAGCTGGCGGCGGCCTACCCGAAGGCGACCCTCGTCGGCGTCGACGGAGACGCGCACTCGTTGGAGGTCACCGGGCAGAAGCTCAAGGATGCGGGTCTGTCAGACCGCGTTTCGCTGGTGAAGAGCACGTTCGAGGAGCTGGACGCTGGTGACGACTTCGACGTCGTGATCATCAACGTCTCCATGCACGAATGCCGTGACATAGACAAGGTGACCAAGAACGTCAACCGCGCCCTCAAGCCG
>JADFRJ010000182.1 GCA_022561355.1 Chloroflexota bacterium
ACGAGCGCGGGCGGGACCAGCGAGGTCCAGCGCGGCATCATCGCGACGCGCGGACTGGGCCTGCCGAAGAACTAGCGCGGAGCGCGAGCCGAACTAAGGAATCGAATGCGTGGGCCTCAGCTCACGCCGGAATCCCTCGCGCGGGCGTAAGCCTGCGCCAGTGGCGGGAGCAGCCAGATGGAACACAGGAGGACCGAAGTATGGACCTAAGGGACAGCGAAGAAGAAGCGACGTTTCGCAGCGAAGTAAAGGAGTTCATCTCCAGCGAAGCGCCGAAGGCGAAGAAAGGCGTCAGCGGTGAGGAAGCCCTGACAGCGAATTGGGAGGCGAACCAGGCGTGGTTCAAGAAGCTGGCCAACAAGGGCTGGATCGCGCCGGCTTGGCCGAAGGAGTACGGTGGCGCCGGCCTCACCACAATGCAGCAGTTCGTCCTCAATGAGGAGCTGGCGTTGAACCGCGCGGCGCGTCCGATGCACCTGATCATCGGCCTCGGCATGGCCGGCCCGACGATCATCGTCCATGGCACGGAGGAGCAGAAGAAGGAGCACCTTCCCGGCATGCTCTCCGGCGAGGACGTCTGGTGCCAGGGCTACAGCGAGCCCGAGTCGGGGTCCGACTTGGCTTCGCTCCAGACGAAGGCCGTCCGCGATGGCGACGACTACGTGATCAACGGGCAAAAGATCTGGACGACGCTCGCTCACATGGCGAAGAAGATGATCCTGCTGGCGCGCACGGACGCGGATGCGCCCAAGCACAAGGGGATCACGTACTTCATCCTGGACATGAAGTCGCCGGGTGTCACCGTCCGTCCGCTCATGAACATGGCTGACACGCACGAGTTCAACGAAGTCTTCTTCGATAACGTGCGCATTCCCAAAGAGAACGTCATCGGCGAAGAGAACCGCGGCTGGTACTCCGCGATGACCACGCTCGACTTCGAGCGCTCGGCCATCGGCTCTACGACCGGCATGAAGCAGACCATCGAATCGCTGATCGAGTACGCACAGGACCACGCCGGCGACCACACGAGTGCGCTCAAAACCAACCCGATGCTGCGCTACGAGCTAACGGACCGCATGATCGAAGTCGAGATGGCGCGCATGCTCTCCTACAGGGTCGTCAGCATGCAGAGCCGCGGCCTGATCCCGAACTATGAAGCTTCGATGATGAAGCTCTATAACACGGAGATGAACCAGCGCATCGCTCGCACAGGCCAGAACATTCTGGGCCTCTACGGCCAGCTAGGCCGCGGCTCGCATCTGGCGCCGAACGGCGGGCGCAACTGCTACACCTACCTGCGCTCCGTCGCGTACACGATCGAGGGCGGCACCAGCGAGGTGCAGCGCAACATCGTCGCGCAGCGCGGCCTAGGCCTACCGCGCGATTAAGGACCGCCGGACCAGACATGGATTTCACGTTCACGCCGGAGCAGGAGGCCTTTCGGGGCGAGGTACGCACCTTCCTCAAGCAGGAGCTGCCCGAAGACTACGTCAGCATACCCGGTGCGCCGGATGAAGGTGACTACGAGTTTGGGCAGGCGTTCCTGAAGCGTCTGGCGCCCAAGAAATGGATCGCGCCCGCATGGCCGCAGGAGTACGGCGGGCTGGGGCTGGGGCTTTGGGAGCAGGTTGTCTTCAACGAAGAGATGGCCTATCAGAGAGCGCCGCTGCTCAACTTCGCCGCGACCGGCTACCTGGGCCCGACGATCATGATGTACGGGACGGACGAGCAAAAGGCCCAACACCTCCCGGGCATCACCTCGAACGACGTCCAGTGGTGCCAGGGCTATAGCGAGCCCGAGTCGGGGTCCGACCTCGCATCGCTGCAGACGAAGGCGGTGCAGGACGGCGACGACTTCGTCCTCAACGGCCAGAAGATCTGGACCAGCCAGGCCCATTACGCGGACTGGATGTTCCTGCTCGCTCGCACCGACCCAGACGCCCCCAAGCATCGGGGCATCAGCTACTTCCTGATCGACATGAAGTCGCCCGGCATCACGGTGCGGCCTCTGATCAACATGGCGAGCCAGGCGGGCTTCAACGAGGTCTTCTTCGAAAACGTGCGGGTGCCTCGTTCGGGCCTCATAGGCGAGTTGAACCGCGGCTGGTACATCGCGACGACGACGCTCGACTTCGAGCGGTCCTCGTCGACGGGGTATCCTACCAGCCTGCGTACGCTCGAGGAGTTGACGGGGTTCACTAAGGAGACGAAGTCGAACGGCAAGCTTCTGATCGAGGAGCCGCTGATACGGCGTCAGATCGCCGACCTGTGGGTCGACCTCAACATCCTGCGCTTCCTGTCGTATCGAGTCGTCAGCCTGCAGGCGCAGAAGCTCGTTCCGAACTACGAAGCGTCGATCGTCAAGGTCTTCAACTCCGAGTACGGGCAGAAGCTCGCGAGGGCGGGCCTCCACATGCTGGGTCTCTACGGCCAGCTCGAACCGGGGTCCACGTATGCTCGCCTTGCGGGCGGGTTTGCGCGGTCATATGTGACGTCGGTTGGTGCGACGATCGCCGCCGGCACGAGCGAGATCCAGCGCAGCATCATCGCGACGCGCGGACTGGGACTGCCGAGGAACTAACGATGGTTAGACAGTTATTCCAGCAGCTTTACTACATCACCCACGTTGAGAATCTGCCTTCGATTTTCAACCATGGTATCCTCTCACACCGCCGCATCGTCGATGATCGCGTTCAGTTCACGCCGATATACGATGCCAGCATCGTTAGCAACCGTGGCCAGAAGGCTACTCCAGATGGGAACACTTTGTGGGACTTTGCGAACCTCTACTTTCAGCCACGTAATGCGATGCTCTATCGAGTAGCCAGGGAGAAATCGGTCGGCGAGATTTGTATCTTGACTGTTCGCCCAGACATCGTGAATCAATCAGGAGTTATCGTGTCGAACGGCAACGCTGCTAGCCACCAAACCGAGTTCCTAGTCGGGAAGACTGGAACAAAAGCAATCCCTGGGATATTGCGCAAAGTGAACAAGAAGTGGTGGTCAGACGCTGACGGATCAAAGCGTGAGATGATGGCCGAATGTCTAGTGCCGGGGAGCGTACCAGCCGATTCGATTACCACAGTGTATGTCGGCAGCCGCGACGGTCAGAAGCTCGCCCGGCATTCAGTACCTGAGAACGTAACAGTGACCCTTGAGCCAGACATGTTCTTCGAACCTACGGCCGTAATTGAATTGGACCCGATGCTTCATCTGGCCGAGGGAGACCTCTTCTTCTCAGGAATGCAGACCGTCACGGTGAGCGTCAACACGGTAGGCGTGATGGGCAAGGGCTTGGCGTCAACCGCCAAGGATCGGTTCCCCGATGTGTATGTTAGGTATCAGGACGCGTGTCGGAACAAGAGCCTCCGGATGGGCAAGCCATACATCGTTAAGCGTGAAAGTTCCTTCGACCAAGACCTCGCGGATCAACCCGGATCCTTTACGAATGGCGCTCAAGAGACTTGGTTCCTGTTATTCGCCACCAAGAGTCACTGGAGGGAGAATGCCGACTTCGCCGGAATCGAGCAGGGCCTAACTTGGCTGCTCAAGAACTACAAGAAGGAGGGAATAACCTCCGTGGCGATGCCAGCTCTCGGCTGCGGTCTCGGCAAACTCACTTGGAGCGACGTAGGCCCCCTCATGTGCCGTTACCTTAGCCAGATGACGATTCCAACTTGGATCTACCTTCCAGGCGAAAAGGCCATCAAGGCCGAAGAAAAGACGCGCGAATTTCTCCTTGGCAACGCGCCATCATCGGCTCCCGTGCAACTTTCTATCATTGCGTAACCGAGAATATGGAATTTCAAGACTCCCCTGAGTTAGCAGCGTTCCGCGCCGAGGTGCTCGACTTCCTCGAGAAGGAGCTAACGGACGAGTTCCTCCAGCCCGACGAGGCCGTTCTCGGTGTGGGAGTCGGCGAGGACGCGACCGACAAGGAGTGGCTCAAGAAACTCGCAACCAGGGGCTGGGTCGCGCCTGCCTGGCCCAAGGAGTACGGAGGGGCCGGCCTCTCGACGGCGAAGCAGTTCGTCTTGAATGAAGAGCTGGCGCGGGCACGGGCGGCGCGCCCGAACTTCCTCGGCATCGGGCTGATCGGCCCGACGATCGTCGTCCACGGCAACGAGGAGCAGAAGAAGGAACACCTCTCAGGCTTGCTGTCCGGCGACGTCTACTGGTGCCAGGGATTCAGCGAGCCGGAGTCCGGCTCCGACCTCGCGTCACTGCAGACGAAGGCGGTAAAGGACGGCGATGAGTTCGTGATCAGCGGCCAGAAGATCTGGACCACCGGCGCGCACCGCGCCGACATGATTGGGCTGCTGGCGCGGACAGACCCGGACGCGCCCAACCACAAGGGCATCAGCTACTTCCTCGTCGACATGAAGTCGCCCGGCATCAGCGTGCGGCCGCTCACGAACATGGCCGATATGCACAGCTTCAACGAGGTCTTCTTCGATAACGTCCGCGTCCCGAAGACGGCCATCCTGGGCGAGCTGAACCGCGGCTGGTATGTCGCGACGACGACGCTCGACTTCGAGCGGTCTGGCATCCTCAACGCGATCAGCCTTCAGCAGCTGATGTTGGAGGTGATCGATGCCACGCGGCAGTTCCGCAACGGCAGCCCGCTCGTGCGCCACGCGATCGCGGACCGCATGATCGAGATCGAGGTCGCGATCATGCTTTCGTACCGCGTCGCCAGCATGCAGGAGAAGGGTCTGATCCCGAACCAGGAGGCTTCTATCACGAAGCTGTTCGCCTCGGAGCTTGCGCAGCGCATCGGGCAGACGGCCATGGGACTCGCGGGCCTACACGGCCAGCTCGGCCCCGGCTCGCCGTACGCACCGCTCATGGGCCGCATCGAGCGGATGTACCGCGTGCAGGTCGGCGCGACGTTGGCCGGCGGCACGAGCGAGATCCAGCGCGGCATCATCGCCCAGCGCGGACTGGGACTACCGCGATGATGATGATGGTCGCTAGTAGCTCGTCGCTGGTCGCTGGTGAGAAGAGGGCAGGCGGATATCGCGATCTGGAGGTGTTCCAACGCTCCCTGGATGCCCTCGTTGGGATTCACACGTTTGCCGCCACGTTGCCGAACATCGAACGCTACGAGTTGGCGTCTCAGCTGCGACGCGACAGCAAGTCCATCTCTGCTAATATCGCAGAGGGCTACGCCAAG
>JADFRJ010000011.1 GCA_022561355.1 Chloroflexota bacterium
CGGACGCCCTTCTCGCTGCCTGGCAGGTTGACGATCAGGCAGCGCCCCCGGACGCCCGCGACGCCTCGCGAGAGCGCGGCCATGGGCGTGTGCTTCAGCCCTTCGGAGCGCATCAGCTCGCCGAGGCCGGGCGCGGGCCGCTCGATCACCTCCGCCGTCGCCTCGGGCGTCACGTCTCTAGGCGAGAGGCCGGTGCCGCCCGTGGTGATGATCAGGTCCAGTTCGCCGGAATCGGCCCAGCTTCGGAGCGTATCTGAGATCTGAGGCGCTTCGTCCGGGACGACGTCCGTGCGGTCGATCGAGGCGTCAATCGTGCCCAGCAGCTCCGCGATAGCGGCGCCGCTGGTATCTACGCGCTCGCCTTTGGAGGCCTTGTCGCTGATGGTGAGGACACCTGCTCTCATAGCGGCTCAATCATAGCATGGGAGGAATAATGGGGACTCCAGCCGTTGGGGCTTGACTTTTTTTGATCGAGTGGTAGAATGTGGGGGTCTGTGGTGAGCTTGTTGTGAATAGTAGCAAGCACGGTGCAGTCTTGTGGTTGGTGGCCCCTAACGGGCCGCTGGTGGGAGTGAGACCGAGTGCAGTACTTCTTAGGAAGGTACGACTACTCGATGGACGAGAGAGGTCGCGTTCCAGTGCCGCCACGCTATCGGGAGCTGTTCCTGAGAGGCGCGGTGCTGAATCAGGGGCCGGACGCTTGTCTGCGCCTGTTCACGGAAGAGAGCTTCCAGCAGCAGGCGGAACTCTACACCAGCCAGCCAGCCAACCAGAGAAGCGCGAGGCTGACTCGCCACTCCTTCTTCGCGAACTCGTTCGGCGTGGAGCCGGACCGGCAGGGACGGATCCTGATTCCGGCACAGCTACGATCGTACGCCGGCCTGGATGGGGCGGTCGTCGTGGCAGGCGCCGGCGAATGGCTCGAGATCTGGGACCCGGATCGATTCGAGACGGAGATGTCGGCCGCGGAAGCGACGACGGAGGACGAAGGATGAGCCCGCAGGCCGTCGTGGAGCACGAGCCCGTGATGGTCGACGAGGTGGTGCGAGCGCTGAACGTGCGCCCGGGCGGCCGCTACGTCGACTGCACGGTGGGCGGCGGAGGCCATGCGCTCGCCATCCTGCGGGCCGCCGAGCCCGGTGGGTCGCTGCTAGGGCTGGACCGCGATCCACGAGCGCTGGCGCACACGAAAGAGCGGCTGAAACAGTACCAGGCAGACGTGCAGCTTGTGCAGAGCGACTTCTCGCATGTGGCGGAGGTGTGCGCAGAGGCCTCATTCGAGCCGGTACACGGGTTGCTGCTGGACCTCGGGATGTCGTCGCTGCAGCTTGGCGAAGCGGAACGAGGGTTCAGCTTCCAGAGCGAAGGCCCGTTGGACATGCGCTTTAGCCCTGACCAGACGATCACGGCGGCGGACATTGTGAACGAGTACGAGAAGGACGACCTCGCGCACGTCCTACGTACGTATGGAGAGGAGACGAGAGCCAGGAGGATCGCGCGGCGCATCGTCGAGCGACGACCATTACACACGACGACCGAACTAGCCAAGGTTGTCGAGGAGGCCGTAGGCGGGAGGGTCCGACGCCAATCCCACCCCGCCACCAGGACGTTTCAGGCCCTCCGGATCGCAGTAAACCAGGAACTCCTCAGCCTGGAAGCTGCGCTCCCTCAGGCCTACGGCCTCCTTGGTGACCTTGGCAGGCTGGTGGTGCTCGCGTACCACTCGCTGGAAGACCGGCTGGTCAAGCAGTACATCCGGCGGGAATCGCGGGACTGTATCTGCCCTCCCAAGCTGCCGGTCTGCATGTGCGAGCACAAGGCCGGCCTGCGGCTTGTCAGCCGAGGGGCGCTGCGCCCTTCCGACGACGAGGTCGCAGCGAACCCGCGCAGCCGCAGCGCGCGCCTGCGTGTTGCGGAGCGGCTGCCAGCGCCGGCTGCGTAAGGGATGGCATAATGGCCGTCCAGCAAAGGACGCTCGCCGCTCCGAAGCTCAAGACAGAGGGCCGCCGCCTGCACCTCATGCCGCTGCTCACCGTGGCCGCCGCTCTGGTGATCGTGCTTGGGCTGGCACGCGTCGTCCAGACGTCGCAGGCGACCACGGCGGGCTTCGCGATGCAGAGCCTCCAGCAGGAGAAGCTGGAGCTGGAGACGAGCGTCAAGCAGCTAGAGGCCGAGGTGGCCACACTGTCGTCGCTAGAGCGCATCGAGCGGGAGGCCACGCGATTGGGCCTGCAGCTGCCGGAACGCGTCTCATACGTAGCGGTCGCCGTCGCGTGGCCGGGCACAGCCGCGGATCTCCTTCCGGCGCGATTCGCACCGGTGAGTGAGGACGCGGCGTTAGCCGGCGTAGACGGGAGCCCCGATGACGCGGGGTGGTGGCAGCATCTGTTGAATTCCCTTCCGTTCTACTAGCAAGGACCGGCCGGAGAGCTCCGGCGGCCTAAAGGGGGCAGAGGATGGCCCAGCGAAACCGCCGTCTGACCTGGCGGTTGGCGCTTCTCATGTTCGCAATGTTCGTGGGCACGGGCGGTATCGTCGTGCGCCTGGTGCAGGTGCAGATCATCGATCACGAGTACTACGCTGCCCAGGCTGACGCAGAGCACCTGCACCGGACTGTCGTGCGGGCGACTCGAGGCGCGATCCTGGACCGCAACGGCTTTCCCCTCGCTACCACGGTTGGCGCGTTCGACGTCTACATTGACCCGCGTTCCTGGAGCGATATTTCGGTCGCCCGGCGGAGCGCGGACACGCTCGGGCCGCTGCTCGGACGCTCCCCGGACGAGCTGCTGGCGGAGGCGTTGCAGTTCGAAGCGGGGGACTACCTGGCGGCGCGTTCGGTGAGTTCCCAAGTCGGCCTGCAGCTATTCGAGCTGGCGCCGACGGGCGTCCGGCTGGTGAAGACGAGCAAGCGGTCGTATCCGGAGGGCGACCTCGCCTCGTCGCTGCTCGGCTTCATGGGCCGCGATCAGGTCGGGCTGGCCGGTGTCGAGGCGGCGTTCGATCTTGAGCTGGGCGGGGTGGCGGCGGAGATCTACTTCGAGCGCGATGGGCTAGGCAACCCGATCCCGTTTGGCCGTAGCTTCGGCGAGGAACCGATCGCCGGCGGCGACATCCACCTCACAATCGACCGCTATCTGCAGCGGCTTATCGAGAACAAGCTCAACCAGGAGATCGAACGGCACGGGGCGACGGGCGGCACGATCATCGTGATGGACCCGGACACGGGCGAAGTGTTGGCGATGACGAGCCAGCCGAGCTTCAGGCTCAGCCAGCTCGACCTGGAGAGCGAGGACCAGGCGGAGCTGTTCCGGCCGCGGGCGGTGACTGACGTGTATCCTCCGGGCTCAGTGATGAAGACGCTCACGATGGCGACGGCCATCGACCTGGGCCTGGTCGGTCCCGGCACGACGTATCTGGACAGCGGAGTGGCCGAGGTTGAAGGCGGCGAACCGATCAGGAACTGGGACTTCAGCGCGCACGGCATGACGACGATGACCGAGCTGCTGCAGTTCAGCCTCAACACAGGGGCCGTCTGGCTAGCCAGGTTCATCGGCGCTAACCAGTTCTACGATTACATCGGACGCTTTGGATTCGAGGATCGAACACGCATCGGGCTCGGGGGCGATCCTGAAGGCATCGTCCGTACGCACGAGGACGATGATTGGTATCCGATAGACCTGGCAACGAACAGCTTCGGGCAGGGGATCTCTGTGACCCCGCTACACATGATCACGGCCGTCTCGTCGCTTGTGAACGGTGGCCTGCTCATGCAACCCTACATTGTGAGAGAGGTTGCTGACGCGGATGGGGTGCGCACGTTCGACCCCGTCGTCGTCCGCCGCGTCATCTCCGAGGAGACTTCGCGCACGATGGTGCAGATGATGAATGCTGTCGTGGACGGTATGCCGACGCATGGGGCGCAGGTCGCAGGTCTTTCGGTAGGCGGTAAGACCGGTACGACGACCTTCCCGAATTCTAACGCGACGATCGCTTCGTTCGTCGGATTCGCGCCGGCGCCAGATCCGCAGTTCATCATGCTGGTGAAGATCGATTCGCCCCAGACCAGCCCGCTTGGCGGCGTCGTCGCGGCGCCCATCTTCAAGGACTTGGCGCCGCAGATCATCGCGTACCTGGGCGCTCAATCAGGAACGTTGGCGTTTGTAGAGCGAGAGCCGTAGCGTCCCATGATCGCGACGCGGGAGATCGCCGCGAGCCTTGGCTCGATGCTGCGAGAGCGGCGAGGGCCGGACGCTCGCTTCCAGCGGGTGGTGGTGGATTCGCGCAAGGTTGGACGAGGCGATCTCTTCGTCGCTTTGCCCGGCGAGCGCACGGACGGGCACCGGTTCGCGATCGACGCGATCGAGCGTGGGGCGCGTGGAGTACTCGTCAGCGAGCTACCCGAGGGTCTGCCGAGCGAGGCCGCCGCATTCGTCGTGGGCGATCCGCTGGCCGCGTTGCAACGGTTGGCGGCAGGCCGGCGTGAGCGAAGGCGGGCGACGGTGATCGGCGTGACCGGCAGCGTTGGCAAGACGACGACGAAGGAGATCACGGCGGCCGTGCTTTCGACTCGGTACGACGTGCTGAAGAACGAGGCGAACTACAACAACGAGATTGGCCTGCCGCTCACGGTGCTGGAGCTGACGGCGCGACATGAGCGGGCCGTGTTGGAGATGGGCATGTACGCGCAGGGCGAAATCCGGACGCTGTGTGAGATCGCGAAGCCCCAGGTGGGCGTCGTGACGAACGTGGGCCCGGCGCACCTGGAGCGGCTGGGCAGCCTGGAGGCGATCGCCGCCGCGAAAGCCGAGCTACCTGAGAGCCTGCCTGCGCATGGGTTCGCGGTGTTTAACGCGGACGATCCGCTGGTGATGACGATGGTTGAGCGCACGAAGGCGCAGCCGGTGACATACGGAACGGCCCAAGGCGCGGACACGCGGGCGACGGATATCCAGAGCAAGGGGCTGGAGGGCGTTTCGTTTTTGCTCCACTGGCAAGGGGCCACATCTAGGGCCGAGACAAAGCTCCCCGGGCGGCACATCGTTTCGAACGCGTTGGCAGCGGCGGCCGTGGCGCTGACGGACGGCATGACGCTGATGGACGTGACCAGCGCGCTGGCGCAGGCTGAACCGCCGCTGCGCGTGCGGACGCACCGCGCGACCGGCGGCGCCACGATCATCGACGACGTGTACAACGCGGGACCGGCCTCGATGGCGGCGGCGCTGGACCTGCTGGCTGAGATCCCGGGACGCCGGATCGCCGTGCTGGGCGACATGCGCGAGCTGGGGCCAACAGAGCGCGAGGAGCACCGGGCCGTAGGCCGCCGCGCCGCCGAGACCGCGGACGTGATCCATGCCGTCGGCGACCTGGGCGAGCTGATCGCGGAAGCGGCGCGCGCGGAAGGGCATCGCGACACGCATCACTGGCCAACGAAGGAGGCCGCCGGGGAGGCGGTCGCCGCCGACCTGCGCGCTGATGACGTCGTGCTGGTGAAGGCGTCGCGGGCGATGGAGTTTGAGACGCTCGTCGACGCGCTGAAGGATTGAGATGGTTCGCTCACTCATCATCGGCTCCGCGGCATCGATCGTCTCCCTGATCGCAGGAGGGCCGCTCATCGCAATGCTGGAGCACTTCGGCATCCGCAAGGCGATCAGCGAAGAAGGGCCCGGCTCACACATGGTGAAAGCCGGCACTGTGACGATGGGTGGCCTGCTGATCCTGGCCGTGATCCTCGCGTTCACTATCCCGACGAACCTGGCCGGCCACCGCTCGATCTTGCTGCCGCTAGGCGTGATGGGGGCGGTCGGCCTGATCGGCATGGCCGATGACCTGATGACGATCCAGGGCAGGGCGCGGCTGGGTGGCCACGAACGGCTCGGGTTGATGCTGAAGACGGTCTCGCTGATGATCGTCGGCCTCGTCACCGGCCTGGTTCTGGTGTACTCGTTGGAGGCGGAGAGCCTGAACCTGCCGCACTTCGGCGGGTACGAGATGGGCGCCGCGTACGTCGTCGTCGCGATCGTCGTGATGACGGCGACGACGAGCGCTACCGCCGTCACCGATGGGCTAGATGGGTTGCTGGCCGGCGTCATGATACTGGCGTTCGCGTCGTATGGCGTGATCGCGTTCCTCCAGGGACAGTCGTTCCTGGCTACGTTCTGCTTCACGGTCGTTGGCGCGCTCATTGGGTTCCTCTGGTTCAATGCGCACCCGGCCCGCGTCTTCATGGGCGAGGCCGGCGCGATGCCACTAGGGGCGGGCCTGGCGACCGTGGCGCTGATGACAGGGTGGTGGATCCTGCTTCCCGTCGTCGGAATCGTGCTCGTCGCCGAGATGGCGTCCGTAACCATACAGATCGGTTCGTTTCAATTGACGGGCAAGCGGCCGCTGCGGATGGCGCCCCTCCACCATCACTTCGAGCTGGCCGGATGGTCAGAGCCGCAGGTAGTTGTGCGTTTTTGGCTGGCAGGGGCGGTTGGCGCCCTATTGGGAATCGCGCTAGCATTGACTGATTAGTGCATAAGTGCTATGACACTTGATCGAGAGTTCCTGGTGGGTAAAAAAGTGACCGTCCTCGGATTAGGTATCGAGGGAGTCGATTTGGTGCGCTACCTGGCTTCTCAGGGTGCTACCGTTACCGTCTCCGATTCGAAGTCCCCAGAAGCGCTCTCCTCACGAATTAACGAACTTGAAAACTTACCTGTCAGCTTCTCGCTGGGCGAGAATCGTGTGGAAGACGTGGCTGCGGCGGACATCCTCTTCGTGTCGCAGGGCGTGCCCCTGACGCTGCCGTCTGTTGAGGCGGCGCGTGAGCAAGGGGTGGAGATCAGCTCCATGACGAAGCTGTTCTTGAAGCTATGCCCTGGGCCGGTCATTGGCATCACAGGCAGCAGCGGAAAGACGACGACGACGGCGCTGGTCGCGGCGATGTTCGAGATGGCGGAGCGCAAGCACGTCGTCGGCGGGAACATCGGTACGGGCCTGCTGGGCTTGCTCGACTGCATCACGCCGGAGACGACAGCCATCCTGGAGCTGAGTCACAGCCAATTGGAGACGGCGGACAAGGGCCCGCACATCGCGTGCGTGCTGAACGTGACGCCTAATCACTTGGACCGCTACTCCTGGGACGAGTACATGAACCTGAAGCTGCGCATCCTGCTCGATCAGTCGCGGGACGACATTGCCGTGCTGAACCTGGATGACGAGGTGGCGTGCTCGTTCGCGACGGAGGCGTTAGGCAGCGTGGTGTGGTTCAGCGCGGCCGGCGTTCCGAACGGTGAGCGGTCGGCGTTCGTGCGGAACGACGTCGTCGAGTGGCGGCAGGGAACCGTGGACACGACGATCGTCGCACTTGACGAGATCCCCCTGCGAGGCGCGCATAACGTCTACAACGTGCTGGCCGCGGTTGCCGTGGCCGGTGCGGCCGGCTTGCCTTCAGAAGCGATCGCGAAGGCGATCCGCGAGTTCAAGCCGGTCGAGCATCGCCTGGAGTTCGTCGCGAAGGTGGGCGACGCGAGCTTCTATAACGACACGATCGCGACGACGCCGGAGCGCACCTTGGCAGCGCTGAGTTCGTTCGAGGAACGCATCGTCCTGCTGGTCGGGGGTCGCGAAAAGCACCTGCCGCTGGAGGACTTCGCGGAGCAAACGGTGGCGCGTTGCTCGGCGATCGTCTGCTTCGGCGAGTCAGCGGCGCTGTTTGAAGAGGCGCTAGCGTCAGCGGCGGGCGAAGCCAAGTCGGACCTGTCGATCGAACGTGCAGAGACGCTCGCGGACGCTGTCGAGACCGCGAACGAGCTGGCGAAGCCTGGCGACGTCGTGCTGCTGTCGCCTGCGTGCGCGAGCTACGACGCGTACGACAACTTTGAGGAACGGGGAGAAGATTTCCGGCGGCTCGTACGGGAGCTAGCCGAAGCGGAGGCCACCTAGCATGGCTGTAGCGGATACAGGTGGGTTACGCGCGACACAGCCTGACTACCTGCTGCTCGGCCTGGTGCTCGGCTTGGTTGCCGTTGGCCTGCTGATCGTTTACAGCGCCAGCTTCGCGCTCGGGCTGCTTGCCTTCAATGACGCGAACTACTTCGTGATCAGGCAGGCGATCTGGGCCGTGATCGGGCTCGCGCTGCTGCTGGGACTGATGCGCGTCGACTATCGGTGGCTGCGGTCGATCAGCCCGCTGCTGATGCTGATCGCCATCGTTTCGCTGGTGGCGGTGCTGGTGCCTGGGCTCGGCGTTGAGCGGGGCGGAGCGCAACGCTGGATCGCCATAGGGCCGCTGCCGGCTGCGCAGCCGAGCGAGTTCGCGAAGCTGGCGTTGATCATCTACGTCGCGGCGTGGCTCTCGGCCAAAGATACGGTCGTACGCAGCTTCGCGCTGGGGTTCGCGCCGTTCGTGTTCACGGTCGGGATCGTAGCGGGGCTGATCTTGCTGGAGCCAGACACAGGCACGGCCGCTGTGCTGATTCTGACTACGGTGACGCTGTTCTTTATCGCTGGCGCATCCCTCTCGCATCTCGCGGCGCTCATGGGGATCGGGAGCGTCGCGGCGAGTTTTCTGATCTTGACCTCGGGCTACCGGCTAGATCGAGTCTTGGCGTTCTTGAACCCGGAGGATGATCCCGGCGGGATCGGCTTCCACACGCTCCAACTCCTGATCGGGCTGGGGAGTGGAGGCATCGAGGGGCTTGGGCTGGGAGCGAGCCGCCAGAAATTCTTCTACATACCCGGTTCGCATACGGACGGCGTCTTTGCCGTCGTCGGCGAGGAGATGGGCTTCATCGGCGCGATGGGCATCATCATCCTGTTCGCTGTGTTGGTGTATCGGGGCTTCCGTATCGTGCTGCGCGCGCAGGACGACTTCGGCTACCTGCTGGCGGCCGGCGTTGTCAGCTGGATCGCCTTCCAGGCGCTGATCAACGTGGGCGGCATCACGCGAGCGATTCCTATGACGGGCATCCCGATGCCATTCTTGAGTTACGGCGGCTCCGCGCTGGCGTCGCTGTTGGCTGGGATTGGCATCTTATTGAGCGTTTCGAGACGCGCGACGGGCCCGCCCAAGACGGGGCCTGGCCAAGGTAGGTCCGGCCGCGCCGTCATAGAACAAGAAGGAGCGAGGTGAAGGTGATCCTCGCAGGCGGTGGCACAGGCGGTCACATCTACCCCGCGCTCGCGGTGGGAGAGTCACTCCGCCGGCAGGGGCCTGCTGACCTGGAGCTGCTCTACATCGGCGTGAGCGGGCGGATGGACGACCGTATCGTCGGTCGTTCGGGCCTCCCGTTCGAGGCGGTCGCCGCGGGGCCGTTGCGGGTGCGCTCGCCGCTGGCGATAACGCGCGGTCTGTGGCAGCTCTTCGTGGGCACGTTGCAGGCGTGGCGTCTGCTTGGCCGTTTCCGCCCCGACGCCGTCTTCGCGACGGGCGGCTACGCCAGCGTGCCAGTCGGCATCGCGTCCCGGTCGCGCGGGCGGTCGCTCCTGCTGTACCTGCCAGATGTGAACCCAGGTTGGGCGGTGCGGCTGCTGTCACGATTAGCGACGCGGATCGTGACGACGACGGAGCGCTCGCTGAGCGAGCTTCCTGCCGGCAAGTCGAGCGTGGTTGGCTACCCAGTGCGATCCGAGTTCTGGTCCGGGGACCGCGCAGGGGCGCGTGGGCGCTTGGGACTGCCGCCGGACGAGAAGGTGCTGCTGGTGGGAGGCGCGAGCCAAGGCGCGCACAGGATCAACGATGCCGTGCGCGACCAGTTGGAGGGGTTGCTGGACCTCTGCCACGTGCTGCACCTGACGGGCGCTTCCGACGAAGCGGAACTACAAGCGAAACGCGCATCGCTGCCGGAGGACAAGCAGCGGCGTTACCACGTTGCGGGCTACCTGGATGAGATGGCGGACGCGATGCTGGCCGCCGACCTAGCGGTGCTGCGCTCGGGTGCTTCGGTGTTGGGCGAGCTGCCGGCGGCGGGGCTGGCCTCGGTGCTCGTACCGGGCGTCTACGAAGGCGGCTACAACCAGCGGGCAAACGCGCGCTACATGGAGGAGCAGGGGGCGGCGGTTGTGCTCGAGAACGACGAGCTGGGGCGGCTGACCGGCGTGGTGCGCGACCTGCTGGATGATGACGCGAAGCGACAGCGGATGGCCGAAGCGGCCCGCAAGCTGGCGCGACCGGAGGCCGCCGACCAGATCGCGGCGATGCTGCTCGACCCATCGCTGCAAGGAGTCGCGGCGTGAATGAGATACCGCACCGCGTGCACCTCGTGGGCCTTGCGGGCGTTCACTTGTCGGGCATCGCCCGCCTGCTCGCCGCCTGGGGCCATGAGGTGAGCGGCTCCGACATGCGCCTCTCAGCGGTCACGGACGCGCTGGCCGCGCTGGGCGTCACGGTGCATGAGGGGCACAAGGCAGAGCATGTCGGCGACGCTGAGCTAGTGGTGACGACGTCCGCTGCCAAGGACGACAACCCAGAGCTGGTGGAGGCGCGCAGGCGGGGCATCCCGGTCCAGAAGCGAGCTGAGTTCATCGCAACGCTAATGGAGGGCCGTACGTCTGTCTGTGTTGCCGGCACGCATGGCAAGACGACGACGAGCGGCTTGATCGCCTCGATGCTGGTGCGCGCCGAGCGCTCGCCCACCTACCTGGTGGGTGGTGAGGTGCGCGACCTGGGGACGAACGCGGAGGCCGGCAACGGCGACGAGATCATCGTCGAGGCGGATGAGTACGACCGCGCTTTCCTGGAGTACGAGCCGGACATCGCGGTGGTGACGAACGTGGAGCCCGATCACCTAGACATCTATGGCACGATCGAAGAGCTGGAGAAGGCATTCGCGCAGTTCATGGCGCAGGTGAAGCAGGATGGGAAGCTGATCGTGTGCCTGGACAGCCCCAGGCTGCGGAAGCTGATCGATTCGGGCAACTTCGGCGCTGCGATCGAGACGTACTCGCTGGAGCAGCCCGCTACATGGACGGCGCACGACATCGAGCTGCTGGCTGGCGGACGCCAAGCGTTCGATGTTCGCCACGAGGGCGAGGCAGTAGGGCGCTTCGAAATCGCGCTGCCTATTAGACACAACGTGGCGAACGCGCTGGCCGGCATCGCCGCGGGCCATGCGGTCGGGCTGACGTTCGATGAGATTCGGGAAGCGCTCGGGGCGTATGGGGGCGCGCGCCGGCGGTTCGAATCGGTCGGCGAAGCTGGCGGCGTGACCGTGATGGACGACTACGCCCATCACCCAACGGAGGTCGCGGACACGATTCAAGCCGCGCGCGAGACGTTCCCCGGCAGGCGGATCCTCGCCTGCTTCCAGCCACACACCTACAGCCGCAGCGAATACTTGCTGGAGGGATTCAGGACATGCTTCCGAGGGCTCGATGAGTTGCTGGTGCTTTCGACCTATGCGGCGCGGGAGCCGGAGTCGGCGGGCATGGACGCGGAGACGCTTGTTCAGGAGATAGAGGCGCCGAAGGCGCGCTTCGTCGCTTCGTTCGAGGAGGCGGCCGCCGCCGCGATAGAGCTGCTGCGGCCCGGCGACGTCTTCTTCACGATCGGCGCCGGCGACGTCGACGAGCTTGGACCGCTGGTCGTCGACCGGCTGCAACAGGCACGGGGAGCGAACGGCAGCGCGGATTACGCCGAACTCGCAGCGGCGCTGGCCGAGATCACCGAGGTGCGCGAGCACGAACCGCTCTCACGCCACACAACGTTCGGCATCGGCGGGCCGGCGGACGTCTACGTCGTCGCGAAGAACTCAGACGACCTGGCGGACATCGTGATCGCCTGCCGCGAGCACGATGCGCCGGTCTTCGTCCTGGGCTCCGGCAGCAACATCATCGTCAGCGACGCGGGCATCCGCGGCGTGGTGATCGAGAACCGCGCGCGGGCCGTGAGCGGCCCAGAGCCCGACGGCAAGGGTGGGTTCCGCTTCAAGGCGGAGTCCGGCGCCAGCTTCGCGTCGGTGGCGCGCGGGTTTGCGAGGCAGGGCTTCGCGGGCCTGGAGTGGGCCTCCGGCATACCGGGCACCTTGGGCGGCGCCGTGGTCTACAACGCGGGTGCGTATGGCGGCTGCCTGGCCGATGTGCTGGAGTCGATCCGGATTGTGAACGGGACGGGGACCGCGAGAGACGTGCAGGCCGAAGACTTGGACCTCGTCTATCGCGGCAGCGCGTTTACCAAGGGCCAGTACGACAACCGCGTGGTACTGGAGGCAGAGTTCACGCTCTGGCGAGGCGATGAGGCCGAGTTGATGGAGCGTGTGCGCGATCTGGACCGGCGCAGGCTGGCCGCGCAGCCGCGCGGGCGCAACGCCGGTTCGATCTTCAAGAACACGCCCGAGCACCCGGCGTGGCGCATGATCGACCAGGTTGGGCTGCGCGGGCATCGCATCGGCGACGCGCAGATCTCGGAGCAGCACTGCAATTTCTTCATTAACGCAGGCAGCGCGACGGCGACCGACATGAAGGCGCTGATCGACCTCGCGCGCGACCGCGTGCGCGAACAGTTCGGCGTCGAGCTTGAGCTTGAGGTCGGTCTGGTCGGGGAGGGCTTCGATGGCTGATCGGACCCGGCTCGGCGTGATCTTCGGCGGCCAGTCGCTGGAGCACGAAGTGTCGGTCGTCTCGGCTCAGTATGTGACGGAGGCCGCGAGCGACCGCTTTGAGATCGTGCCGATCGGCGTGACGAAGGAAGGCGCGTGGCTGACGCCCGAGGAGACGCGGCGGCAGCTCGATCGAGACGACGAGAAGTTCCACAAGACGCTGGAGCTGGAGGGCGAACGGGGTATTCTCGCCCGGCCCGACGTGCTCGCTTCGCTCGGAGAGATCGACGTGGCGTTCCCGCTGATCCACGGCACGTTTGGCGAGGACGGAACGCTGCAGGGCCTCCTGGAGCTGGCCGGTGTGGCCTACGTCGGCGCGGGCGTGGCCGCCAGCGCGATCGGGATGGACAAGGCGCTGATGAAGCGCATCTTCGGCCAGGCCGGTCTGGACGTCGCGGACCACGTCGTCGTGCGTTCGAGCCAGTACGGCGACAAAGACGAGATTGCGGAGGCCGTCGAGACCTCGGTCGGCTATCCGGCGTTCGTGAAACCGGCCAACGGCGGCAGCAGTGTCGGCATCAGCAAGGTGCGGTCGCGAGAGGATTTGGGCCGGGCGCTCTGTGTCGCGTTCCGCTAC
This sequence comes from Chloroflexota bacterium, assembly GCA_022561355.1. GTDB lineage: Bacteria > Chloroflexota > Dehalococcoidia > DSTF01 > RBG-16-68-14 > SZUA-185. The sequence goes on from JADFRJ010000011.1 coordinate 13,156, forward strand.
GACCGCAAGGTGCTTATCGAGGAAGCGATCGAAGGTCGCGAGGTCGAGTGCGCCGTGTTGGGCAACGATGATCCGGAAGCCTCGCCGCTCGGCGAGATCAGCTACACGCGCGAGTTCTACGACTACGAAGCGAAGTACCTAGACGACAGTACGAAGCTCATCGTGCCGGCAGACGTGCCAGAGGAGACGGCCCGCCGCATTCAGGAGCTAGCCGTGCAGGGCTACCGGTCGATCGATTGTGCGGGCATGGGACGGATGGACTTCTTCCTGACCGAGGATGACAGGATCATCATCGACGAGATCAACACGCTGCCAGGCTTCACGCCGGCGAGCATGTACCCGCTGCTTTGGCAGCAGGCAGGCCTCAGCTACGCGGACCTGATCGGCAGGTTGGTTGAGCTGGCGCAGGAACGTCACAAGGAGCGAGCTCGTGGCTAGACGGCGAGCCGCAGAGGCCGGCGCGAACGGGCCGTCCGCGCGTGCGAAGCGCACCGCGGGGCGGACGCAGCGGCGGATGCCAAAGGTCAGCCCGCCACGGCTGCCCGAAAACTGGCGGCGCTTCGCGCTACCGGCCGCGATTGTAGCGGCGCTGGCCGTCGGAGGCTGGTGGCTCTACAGCTCGCCGCTGCTCTCGATCCAGGACGTGCAGATCGAGGGCAACGTGGTGGTGTCGGGTGAGCAGGCGCGCGCCGTCGCGGACCTGAATGGCCAGAGCATTTTCCAGCCTGAGCTCGACGAGGCGCGCGAACGTCTGCTGCTCTTACCGATCGTGAAGGACGTGCAGATAGAACGCGATTGGCCCAACGGCGTGAAGATCACGCTCACCGAACGCACGGTCTGGGGCCTCTGGCAGTTGGGCGCCGCCCGCTACGTGATCGATGACGAGGGTGTGGTGCTGGACCTGGCGGCGCCGGCCGGCGCGCCGCTGATCGTGCAGCGTGACGCCTCCATCGCGACGCTGGCCGTGGGCGACCGCGTCGACGCGGGCGCGATGGCCGTCGCGACGCAGCTCGTCGCGACGGCGGGCCAGACGCTGGGCCGCTCTGTGCGCTCGCTCGAGTTTTCGCAGGCGGAAGGCCTGACGGCCTTCTTGGAGAGCACGATCGGCGGGCCAGACCTGCGCGTGGTCTTCGGCGATGGCCAGGGGTACGACTTCAAGCTGGCCTCGCTGTTCCAGGTCCTGAAGCTGGCGGAGGAAGAGGGGCGCACGTTGAGCCGCGTCGATCTGAGATTTGGCGAACGGGTGGCGGTGCAATGAGATTGCGCGATGCAATGATTTTGAAAACTATGGGAGAGAGTGGAAGGGGCCCCGCATCCCAGCGAGGGATCGCGAGGCAGGGAAAGGAGGCCCGGCCATGAAGGGCGGAGTCTTCGCATCGATAGATATCGGAACGACAAAGGTCTGCACCGTCGTCGGGGAGGTGGTAGCGGAGCAGCCGCTACGCATTCTCGGGGTAGGTATCGCCGCGGCGAACGGGCTGAACCGTGGCATGGTCGAGAACCTGCGTGACGCATCCGAATCGGTGCGCACGTCTGTGGAGCAGGCGGAACGCTCCAGCGGGACGCGCATCTTGTCGGCGCACGTCGGCATCGCGGGACCGCACATCTCCGGCCAGAACAACCGCGGTATCGTGGCGATCCCAGACCGGGACGTGCCGATCAGCCAGGACGATGTGAACCGCGTGTTGGACGGTGCGCGTGTCATCAGCATCCCGACGAACCGCGAGATCATGCATGCGGTGCCTCGCTACTACATCGTCGATGGCCAGGACCATGTGACCGACCCCGTCGGCATGTACGGCCAGCGGCTGGACGCCGAGACGCATCTCATCTCCGGCCTGAGCACGGTGCTGCAGAACGCGACGAAGTGCGTGGAGAGCGCGGGTGTGCAGGTAGAGACGCTGATCGTGTCATCGCTCGCGAGCGCGGAGGCCGTGCTGGAAGACGAGGAGAGGAAGCAGGGTGTTGTGCTGGCCGACATTGGCGGCGGTACGACAGACATCGTCGTCTTCACGGAGGGCAGCGTTTGCCACACAGCAGTGCTGCCCGTGGGAGGCAACCATATCACGCGTGACCTCGTGATCGGGCTGCGCTGCCCGTACCAGTCGGCGGAGGACGCGAAGGCGCTCTACGGCCACGCCATCCCGAGCGAGATCGATGCCGAGGAGACGGTGGAGCTGGACGTGTTCGGGGCGGAGGGGCGCAGAAGCGTCGAGCGGCGGCGTATCGCCGAGATTGCGCAGGCGCGGGTCGAAGAGATCTGCGAGATGGTGATCCGCGAAGTGCGCCGCGCCGTGCACGACGACATTCTTTCGGCCGGCATGGTCCTGACCGGCGGCACGGCCAACTTGGCTGGCATTGCGTTGGCGGCGGAACAGGTAACCGGCTTGCCCGTGCGCGTGGGTGCGCCGCATGGGCTGCAGGGCTTGATCGATACGCTAAGCGATCCGGCCTACGCTTCAAGCGTGGGCGTGCTCCAGTGGGCCGTACGAGAGCTGGAGTCCGGTGCGTGGCAGACGCAGCGGCCGTCATTCGCGTTCACAGGCGACCTGTGGCAGCGATTGACGCGCTTCGTGCGTGTGCTGCTCCCGGAGTAGGGAGGTGACGTGTCAATGACGTGGGATCCCGAAGAGACGAACGCGGACGGCCAGCCGATCCTGCCGGGGCTCGGCGCAAACGGCGGGGCGATGCCGCCACCAGAGCCGGAGTTGCCGGCTGAGGAGCTTGAAGAGGCGCTCATTGAAGAGGCCTTGGCTGAGGACGACAGGGCCAGAGCGGAGGCAACACGAACAACAGCACGGGGGCTGGAGAGCCCAAGCGTCAGCGAACGTGAGCCGGATGGGGCCGGACGGCCGCGCAAGCGGGCAAGGAGGGAGAGAGCAATGAGATCAGACAATGATGGACTGCCCCCGATCAAGGTCGTCGGAGTCGGGGGAGGCGGCTGCAACGCCGTCAATCGCATGATCGCTGAAGATCTCGCTGGCGTGGAGTTCGTCGGGATCAATACGGACGCGCAGGCGCTCGCCCGCTGCGAGGCCCCAACGCGTATCCGGATGGGCGAGAAGCTGACGAAGGGCCTAGGCGTTGGCAGCGACCCGGAGCGGGGCCAGCGAGCCGCGGAGGAGAGCCGCGAAGAGATCCTGGATGCTATCCGCGGCTCCGAGATGGTGTTCATCACAGCCGGCATGGGCGGCGGCACCGGCACGGGCGCGTCCCCGCTCGTGGCAGAGGTAGCGCGCGAGACAGGCGCGCTGACGATCGCGATCGTCACGAAGCCGTTCAGCTTCGAAGGGACGCGCCGGCGCGATCAGGCCGAAGAAGGCATCGCCGAACTGCGCGAACGCGTCGATACGCTGATCGTGATCCCGAACGACCGCCTGCTTGAGGTCTGTGGCCCGGACGTCACGGTAGAGGAAGCGTTTAGCACAGCGGACGACGTGCTCCGACAGGGTATTCAAGGCATCTCAGAGCTGATTACGCTGCCGGGCGAAATTAATCTCGACTTTGCGGACGTGCGGCGCGTGATGCGCGACGCTGGCCCGGCGCTGCTGGCGATAGGCCGCGGCTCCGGCGACGACCGCGCGGCCGACGCGGCACGAGCGGCTGTCCAGAGCCCGCTGCTGGACGTATCGATCGAAGGCGCCACCGGCGTGCTCTTCAACGTCACCGGCGCTCGCAACCTGGGCCTGCACGAACTGCACGCCGCCGCGCAGGTGATCGGAGAAGTCGTCGCGCCGGATGCGGAGATCATCTTCGGCACCGCGATCGACCCGAGTTTGGGCGAAGAGGTGAAGGTGACCGTGATCGCTACGGGCTTCCCCATGGGTCCGCGATCGGTGGAACGGGACGAGATCGACCGCGGTGAGCGCTTCCCGGTTGAGGCGCTGCCTAACGCCGTGGACACGGAGCTTCCCGCGTTCCTCCGGCGGACGGTCGCGTCTAGGTAGACACGCCGCTACGCCTGAGGATGGGGGTCACGTTTAGGTAGGGGAGGTGTGCGCTTAATCGCGTAACAACCCGGTACGACCGGGAACTCGAACCTCTCGCTCTGCGAGAGGCGGCCGCGAGCGACGGCAGGGAGATGACATCGCTCGCGGTCTTATCTGTTTAGAATCGGGCTAATCGCAGTTGCCAGGTGGCTCGACCAGGAACGCTACTCTACCAGCCGGACGTCAAACGGCTCAACCTGGAGGAAGACACCGTCCGCGGTCTTGGCGGGCGAGCTGTGCATGCCTTCCAGACCGCCGGCCGAACCTTCGAAGTCATGCAGGCCGAAGGTGATCTGATTGCAACCCGTATAATCCGACACCGGCACCCTGAACTCATAGATCATCTCCCACACGAATCCATCGTACTCGGAGTCGTACGTTGGATATGACGGATTGAATGGAGGGGAACTGCCAATGATGCTCTCTCCTGGGTCGTCTCCCCAGCCGGTAATATCCGGATTCTCCAGGTTGAACTCCAGCGAGCTGGCAGACTGGTTTGGCCCCGCGACGATCACCTCGCCGTCGCCGGCTGCATCGGATACCCAGTTGTCTCCCGTGGCGCGAAGGTAGTCCTGGATGAAGTCATGCACCGGCGCACCGTCGCAGCTGATCTGGAATCGCGCCCTGTCGCTGCCCAGCAGCTTCTTAAACGTGTGTGCGCCGTTCCCCCAGCCGGTATTGAAGTCCGAATGGTAGGTGTGATAGCTCTCGGAGGTGCAGAACGCGTCCTTCTTCCCTTTGACCTCCTTGGCCAGCACGTGGTTCGGCCCCTACGTCGTCTCCACCTTTACTTCAACCCCTCTGCCGATCGCCAAGTCGCCAAAGTTGTTCAGACCGCCTCTGTAGGTGGTGTCCCCATCAACATCTACCGTGAAGGTCTGTCCATCGGCTTCAACCGTAAAGGAGGAAGCTCCAATGCTGGTAATCGTGCCCTTAATCTTTTTGATCCCACCGTCGCCTTCGTAGTCCACTTTGCCTTCCTTGCAGCCGGCGTAGACGTTCTCGTTAGCCACGCCACCACCCGTGCTGGGCCCGTTCATGCGTAGGGCGAAGTAGTAGTACGTCCCATCGCAGGCGACGAAGGCTTCGCCATAGTCGGCGGACGTGGTTGTGGAAATGAGGTTAGCTATGCTGGTGTAATCCTCATCGTCGGTAACGCGGCCATCCACCACTGCTCCGTCATCATCGCAATCTAAGTCTGGAAGCTTGACGGGTATGGGTTCGGAAGGCCCGCTACCACCACCACGGCCGGTAAAGTTGGATACACCGCGGCCTTCGATCTGTGTGGTGGACGGAATCAAGACATGAATGAAGAATGTCCGGACGTTGAGATCACGAACGACCACCTCAATGGAGCCTTCCTCGCCGGCGAAATTGCCGGTCGTGGCGGGACTGTTGAAGGTCACCGTATTCGTTGTCCCGTCATTGTCGTAGCCGTTGGCGGCCGCATACGCCAACGCCACCTCAGCGGCGTCCTCTGTGCTACCTCCGGACTTTAGCTCGTAGGCGGCGGCGAGTGCGGCGTGGTCGGCGGCGTTCTGTAGTTGGCGGCGCTCGACGAAATGGAAGCCGGTGTCGATCGCGAGGCCAACGAGGCCTAGCATCGCCGTTGTAAGCAGCGCGATCATGACCAGCATCTGGCCCCGTTCCCCGCCCAGCTTGCTCAAGAAGCTCCTCATGGCGATGTCTCCCGCTTCCCTAGTTCGTAATCAACATGGTTGAGGAGCTCGTCATGGTGAATGAGGCAATCCCCAGGAAGTCGAAAATCGGCTCGAACTCGTACTGCGATGTGACCTTGACGTGGCTGCCGGCGATGTTCGAGCCGTCCGGCCATTCTGCCTGAACCGTTAATCGTGAGGGGCTCAGTCCACCGCCGAACGTCTCAACCTGCTGCGTGACCATACTGTCAGTGTCTGGTTCGGTGTAGTAGTCGCCGCCCGGTCCGCTGGGGTCCGATGAGTCGCTGCCATGAACGATGGCGTAACGCGCGCCCTCGCGGGTCGCCTGGGCCAGCGTGTTGTAGTTCCAGACCGCCCGGCCAACGTCCACCATGCCGAAGACCAGGAGGAAGAAGACGATGCTAACCAGGGAGAACTCGACCAGCGCCTGGCCACGCTCCCCGCGTCTGGGCTCTCGTAGGCCGCTCATTCCTGTATCCTCGCGGTGACCGTGCGCTCCACGTTCATGGAGGTGGGGAGGCCGGGCCAGGGAAAGATCGTTGTGAAGGTATAGCTGACGGTGACGTCTACGTTGCTGGTGCCTGGACTGAGCGAGTCTCCAATGTTTACCGAGACCTCTGGGTTGGTAGGTGAGGTATTCAAGAGCTCTGTGGTCTCCGCTACAACAGCGTCCCGTATGGCAGCGAGGTCATCCTCCTCGCAGGAGGGGTTGCAGTTGGCAGCGGCGTAGTCGGCGCCGGTGCGCGCGCTGTTCGTGACCGAAACGTATGCGAAATAGACCCGCCCGAAGTCGATCACGCCCAGCATCAGAATGATGAGAAATGGCGCCGCCAAGGCGAACTCAACCATGCTCTGGGCGAGTTCGCCCCGGCTGTGTGTTCGCTTCCGGCGGGAAGGCTTGCTGCTTGGCAAAGGAACGCCTTTCATCTTCTACGTTAGGTTTCGGTCAAATGTGTTCCAACTAAAGAGGCCCATCGCCTTCAAGCCTTGGCGATGGGCCGAAAGCTCCGAAGGGTTCCGGCAGCCCGGCTGTCCTATCCCGGCGGGGAGGGATAGGACCCGT
>JADFRJ010000183.1 GCA_022561355.1 Chloroflexota bacterium
TACAACAAGAGGATGACGGGCGAATCCGCGTTGCCGCCATTCTGCATGATCGACTGGGACATCGCATCTCCTCAGAAACGACACAAGGGCCGTCGTACACCACGGCACGCTTCATGCGATAGCCAAAAGTGGGTATGGAGGAACCCCGCCTCCACATATGTAACGGGAACTTTACAATAATATTTCCGTTCTGTCAACTAGCAGACTGCGGCGCCACAGCAATCGAGAACGATATCAGGTGAGGGCCGATTCTTAGCGTATCAAGGGGCTTCAGCGTTGCCCACTCTACTGCTCTCTCGCCCACAAGCGTTTGGCGTCTTCTCGCGACATGATGCACCATTAGCTGGTCACCTTTGATCCAGACTCTGGCGTGGGTTTCCGCCACCGAACCATCCGAGCCATCCAACCTCAGGCCCGAGCCGCTCCCTGATCCGATCACAACAGCTCCGTCTGTTAGGCTAATTTCCGTGCCGGCATTCGGGCCTTCCAGGACAACCAGGCGACCGCCTTGGGCAGGGCTCTCACGATCTGGCTCAGGGCCGCGGAGGCGCATGCCCACGTCTCCTTCAACGGGAATGGGTGTGAGCTTGCTCGAACTCCGCGTGAGAACGACCCACAACAAAGCGGCCACCAGAATGAGAACACCGAGTGCTCCGGCCGCCAGCGAGATAATCGGAGTTCCGTTTGGCAAGCTCTCTTCGGCCTTGGTCGTGGTGAAGATGGTCCGGGTACTGAGCACTGTGTCTGGGAGTTCCGTGCGAATGGTGAGCTCTCGGTTCGCGCTGTCCGAAGCGGGAAGGGACATTGTGATAACGTATTGGCTTCGCAATGTTGTACCGATGGTCTCAAAGATCTCAAGGATGTCGTTCGGCTCTGGAGCGTAATATGAGGCGCCGCCGGAAGAGGCGGCCAAGCCCTCCAGCAGAGCCAAGTCCGCGTTCTCGCCGAGTGCTATGGCAAAGATCGGTAGGCCTGCGGCACGGGCGGACGCTAGCGCCATCTCGCGCTCCTCTTGAGATTGCCTGGAATCTCGACCGTCCGTCAGCAAGACAAGAGCGCGCCGTAAGAGCGGCGTCTCCCAGCGGGCATCCAAGGCCCGCGCGATGGAGGCGTAGAGTGCCGTCCCTTGGTTGATTCCGTCCGCCCTTAGGCCGGCCACTGCGGCGACCAAGTCTTCTGGGGATGAGAACTCCGCTTGCGTTGGCAGGTTGCTTCCGAAAGGAACAATCGCGGCTTTGTCGTTGCCCCGCAATCCTCCAAGAAACGTCGTAGCAGCTCTTCGAGCTTGGTCGATCGGCTCACCAGCCATACTTCCGCTGACGTCGACGAGCAGTAAGACAGCCACGCCGGCATTCTCATCCACGCTAGTAGCAACCGACTTAGGCATCACAGCAACGCCATCGACTAAGGTTTCGAACTCCGTTATTCCTGAGATTGGCCTGCCTGCCTCATCACTCACAGACACCAACGCCGTAAGTTGTGAAAGGTCTTCTCCGCCTAGCAAGATCTGATCCACGTGAATCCGACCCGCCTCCTGTCCAAGGGCCATGACGGGCAACATCAATGCCGCCACGAGGGCGAACGCGCTCATAGTGAGCAATTGCCATATGCTTGGCAAACGCACTAGCCGTGGTCTCGACACGTCAACTCCAGACATTCTCATACCGTTGGTCACCGATTATCGCACGCGAGCGAATCGTAAAGGGCAGATGCGACTTAGACGTATGCTTGGACCTACCAAGAATTCTCTAAGAAGTTTCTTGGAGAATTACTACGCAACGAGGCGGTGACGCCAGCAACAATAAATCATCAACTGCGCATTAACCATGATTGGTTGCTTATGAACACGGACTTACCGGGTGAAGACAGCGGCTCAGACCAGGAAGCGTTAGACCGCCTTCGCCGGGACTCGCGTGGCGCATCCAATCCGGACGCGGGGCGCGTCCGCAGCTTCCTGCAAGATCAAGGAGAACGCCTCTGGGCAGCGTCCTTGCTGGAGAAGGGGGTACTGCTGGGAGGACTGGCTCTGGCCGCCGCTGGCCTAGCGCTGGTCGTCGGTTCGCTTTTCGGAGGTTCTAGCTCGGATGGAGCCGACGCTCTTCTCGCTGCCGAGTCGTTTACCATCGAGGAAGGCGCCGCGACGAATACGCCCACGCAGATGCCGGTGGCGACGTTACAGCCCGGCCCGCCGACCGTAAGCGTCATTACAAGCACTCTCCCTACGGCTGTGGCGAACCGTGAGAGTTGCCAGGAGATTCGAGGCACAGCTTACCTCAGTGTGTTGGAGAGAAGCTGGTATGTGGCGAACTGTGGAGAAACAGAGGTCTCATCTCAAAGCGAGCCTGTTGCATCTCCTACGTTAGAGCCCACAATACTGCGTCTCGCATTTCCAACATCAGAACCACCAAGACTGCCTCTCATGCCAGTGGAGCAGGACTCCTTCAGCGCAGATGCGATCGCGAGTGGTGCTTCCTGGATTTCGACGCAGGCAGAAGCAGGTTATGAGGTGGACAGAGCCTCCTGCACAGCGTCAGATCTCGGGTACACATGGCTTGTCTCATGCCGGGTACACATGTCTGGTTGCGAAAGTGCGATCTGCGAGGCCTGGCTCTCGGCATGCGTCACTGAGCCAGATGGTGCTATCCTGCCAACCGAGCTCTGTTGAATCCTAGTCCCCCGGAAGGTTCTTCCTAACCACAGCGTTCTGTGAATTCAGGTCGCCGCCAAGAAATTCCATCCAGAGTCCCCGCCCAGAACATTCCCGCCCACATCGACACTTGTGCACCTCTGTAGCCCTATGCCGCCTTCGCCGGGGCGAGAGCTAATCTGGCGAAATAAGCCTTCCGAGCATGGCCGGCGTCGCCTGGCCGACGCCGAGTAGATCGCCAGCCAGGTAGGACACAGCGCGTTGAGCGCGTCTATCGCGGAGTTGGCCGCCGTATCCTCGGTGAGACTGCCTAGAGCTGCGCGCAACATTCCGGCTAGTTAAGCGGTATCGTTGGGCGCTCCGGTGATCGCTGCTCAGACGTTTCGCCTGATGACGGACCTTCTAGGTACAATGGCGCGCGAGCGGGAGTAGCTCAGTGGTAGAGCATCTGCTTCCCAAGCAGAGGGTCGCGAGTTCGACTCTCGTCTCCCGCTCCAACTCCCACATGTAATGGTAGTAGCTTCGAATTCGGAGTGACTCTCCCCTGCCCTGATCCGTGACCATCTGGTAACTGAGCAGTGACTTGAAAATGCCCAACACTTCTGGTAGCATGCCCTCATCTGGAGGCTACGTACATACTAAATCTCCCGTGAGCCGGATCGTCTAGCCCCTCACCCCGCACGAGAACTCGACGTCGACGCCGTACAACTGCTGGTGTAGCACTGGCTCTGCGCTTCCGCCACAGCCGGAATGGATGTCTGCTGTCGGCCATCTCGGATCATTACAGATTCGTGGACTCAGACCGGGCTCTCCGGGAGTAAGGAGCAACAATGATGCAGCGAACATCCTTTGAGCTTGGGAACTTCAAGAGCGCGCCAGCAACCCTAGCCCTGGTCATCGTTACTGTCCTGCTGGCTGTTGCATTGACGTTAGTCGCCTCCAACTTAACGACCGCCGGAGGTATTCCGTCGTACACGGTCATCGTTGATCCAGACGATGAAACCGACGCTATAGATCTTGCTACGTTCACCTATGGTGACGCCAAGACGGAATTGCTTGGGATACCTGACGGCCAGCACGATAAAGCTGCTATTTCCGGCTGAGCCTGGACTGGGCGAAGTCGAGATGTCGGCCACGACCATCTCGTTCGATGATGCTGATGGTGTCATTACGTTCGCTGGCAGCTCGACGTCAATTGCAACAAAGTTCAATACGGAATTCACAGGCACCTGGGGTATTGAAGCGACCCCGGAACTCGTGCTGGAATCCGTCGCGAAGTCGGACATCTCCACCACTGATCTCCTCACGTTTATTTCCGTAACTGCGCCTTCGGGTCTGCCCGAACTTACGTTGAGCAATGCTAGTCTGTCGGTCGCGACTTCGCCTGTTCCCGCGATTTCCGTCTTCGCTGACGCAACGTTCTTGGGCGTAAGCACGTCCGTCCTCTATTCGACAGCTGACCGCGACGACGACTCTGGAACCCCTGACGAATTCCTCTTTGGCATCGACGCGTCCTCATTCGCGTTGTCTGCGTTCGGTGTACCGTTGCCTGAGCCGTTCAGCAGCGCGGGACTGCCTGTATCAATGACGGTTGCGAACGCCGAGCAAACGCTATCCTCGGCTGAGCTCACCTCGCCAGAGCTGTCCTTCTTTACGAGCTTCTACGGCCCTGCGCCGTTCGACGTCAGCGTTGGCACTGGGCTTAACTTCGCCGCGACCGTGCCGTTTTCGGCACTGCCCAATCCCATCATCAAAGGCTTAGGGCTGACTCCCACTGACACCGTACTGCTGGAGGGCAGCGTCGAAATCGATACCTCTTTCGACCTGGTGGCACTCAGCTTGGCAGCGTCGATGCCGGGAGCGGTTAGTCTCCCCGGCCTCCCTAATTGGATCTCTGCTCCTGGCGGCCTCAGCCTGGAAGTGGGCTACGACAACTCATCCGGCGAGGCCGAGATCAGTCTTGCGATCGCCGGAGACTTCAAGGCCGATCTCAATGGTGACTCTCTCGAATTCCACCTCGGACTCCAGCTTGTGTCCGGAGACGACACACAGGTGGAGATCACCGGAAGCACATCTTCATGGGACCAGCCATTCGGTATCTCATGGCTCACGCTGAACGAAACGAGCCTCACTGTTGGGACCGGAGGAGCCCTGCTGGAGTCCAACTTCGAGATAGGGACCAAGACGTTTGACCTGAGCATAGAGGTCACCGGCTCTTCAGGCAGCCTGGAAGCTACAGTTACCGCCTCTATCGACTCTCTATCGACGAACGACCTCTTAGCTCTCCTCGCCGCGGCCGGCATCGACACGGGAACACTGGATGTACCGAAGGTGACTCTCAGCAACTTGCAGGTGGAGATCTCGGCAGGCGGCGGCACCGTGGGCTTCGCGGCGTCCGCAGACGCCACCATCCTTGGCGATCCGGCCACCTTCTTGTTCTCCGTCTCCATCAGCTCCGGCTCTACCGCTGGCTCCCCTGCGGGCTCAACGGCTGGCGTTG
>JADFRJ010000184.1 GCA_022561355.1 Chloroflexota bacterium
GCATCGCGACCCCGCGTTCGATCTTCCCAAGGCGCTCTCCGAGCCGGAACTGCTCTCGCATCTCGAAGAGCTCGCGGGCCAGTCGACCGCGGGCCTGCCCAGCTTCCTCGGCGCCGGGGCCTACGCGCACTTCATCCCCAGCACCGTGGACGCGATCATCTCCCGCGGCGAGTATCTCACCGCCTATACGCCTTACCAGCCGGAGATCAGTCAGGGCACGCTCCAGACGACCTTCGAATTTCAGTCGCTTGTCTGCGAACTAACAGGCATGGATATCGCCAACGCCGGCATGTACGACGGCGCCAGCGCCATGGCGGAAGCCTGCCTTATGGCCTGCTCCGTCACCGGCCGCGAGCGCATCGTCCTGCTAGACACGATCCACCCGAACGTTATCGAAACCGTCCGCACCTACGCTGGTGGCCGTGACATCGAAGTAGCGCTCGTACCTCCTAGTGATGCCTCGCTCACGGACGCGGACGCCTGCCTCGCCGTCCAGCAGCCGAACTTCTTCGGCTCCATCGAAGACCTAGGCATGTTGGGCAGCGCCGCCCATCAGGCCGGGGCGTTGTTCGTCGTCTCGCAGGACCCGGTCAGCCTGGGGCTCTACAAGCCACCTTCCGCCTTCGACGCCGACATCGTCGTTGGCGATGGTCAGCCACTCGGTGTGCCACTGAGCTTTGGCGGCCCTTACGTCGGTCTCTTCGCCTGCCGCACCGAATACGCCCGCCAGATGCCAGGCCGCATCGTCGGCCGAACGAAGGACCTCGAAGGGCGCACGGGCTACGTGCTCACGCTGCAGACGCGCGAGCAGCACATCCGCCGTGAGCGCGCCACATCAAACATCTGCACCAGCACTCAGCTCGTCGCGCTCGCGTTCACAGTCGCACTCTCGACGCTCGGCAAACAGGGCCTGCGGCGGATGGCCGAGTTGTGCTACCACAAGTCGCACTACGCGGCCAGCCAGATCGCGGCCCTCGATGGCTACGGCCTCGCATCCAACGACGACTTCTTCCAGGAGTTCGTCGTGCGCTGCCCGATTCCGCCGGCCGAGGTCAACGACACGTTGCTCGAACGCGGCATGATCGGCGGCTATGACGTCTCGGACCGCATCGAACGCGGACTGCTCCTCTGCTTCTCGGAGCTGCACACGCGCGAACAGATCGATGACCTTATACAAGCGCTGGGGGAGATCCATTGAACACGCAGCCCGCGAGACTCCAGCGCCAGTTCTACTTGCATCCTGCGAGCCAGTGTGTATGTGACTTTCTCGGCAAGAAGCTCGTGTTCAGCAGCCCACAAGGGCGCGTAGCCGGAATCATTTCTGACGTCGAGGCGTATCCCGCCTTCGTGGACGAGGTCCATCACGGCAATAAGCGCACCCCAAGGACTGAAGTGATGTACGGGCTAGGCGGCTTCGCCTATGTGTATTTGATTTACGGCACATGGCACCAGTTTGCCGCTGTGGTGAATCAGGAGGATATTCCGGACGTAGTCTTCATACGTGGTGTTATCCCAACCGAAGGGATACCTATCATGCGAGAGAACTTTGGACAAGAACTTCCCGACGCAGCGGCACTGACGAACTCGCCAGGGAAGCTCTGCAAGTCGTTCGGAATTACAAGAGGAATGTACGGAGAAGATTTAACTGCCAACACTCTGTGGCTCGAAGATGTTGGCATCAAGATTGACCCGGCCTTGGTGAGACGAACAAAACGAGTTGGCATCAACTCGAGATACCAGGGCTCCGACGCAGAGTTCCGGTTCTGGGCTCCTTCAACGGGCATTCTCCCATGACGCAAGACCGCGACGACTTCGGCGCCACGCTCACGTTCGACCTCAGCCGTCCGGGGCGCATCGGCTGCGTCCTGCCGCCGCTCGACGTGCCGGAGGCGCCGCTGCCATCCAGCGGCCTGCTGCGAGACGACATCACATTGCCAGAGCTTTCCCAGCCTGATGTCGTCCGTTACTTCACGCAGCTCTCACAGCGCAACTTCAGCATCGACACCGGCTTCTACCCGCTTGGAAGCTGCTCGATGAAATACAACCCCAGAGTCAACGAAGTGGCTGCTCGCCTCCCCGGCCTGGCAAACGTCCACCCCATGCAGGCTCAAGGCACCACCCAAGGCGCACTGGCGCTGATGCACGGCCTTCAGCGTCTGCTCGCGGAGATCACAGGCCTGCACGAAGTCTCCCTCGCGCCCGATGCCGGCGCTCACGGCGAGTTGGCCGGCATCCTGATCGCCAGCGCCTACCACACCTCCAACGGCGGTCCTCGTCGCCGCGTCCTCGTGCCGGACTCCGCGCACGGCACCAACCCCGCCACCGCCGCTATGGCCGGCTTCGAGGTCGAGAGCATCCCATCGGACGCCGAAGGGAACCTCGATTTCGAAGCGCTTCGCGTTGCCCTCGATGCGAACGGCAACAGCGTCGCCGCCCTCATGCTCACGCTGCCCAGCACGCTCGGCCTCTTCGAGCCGCGCATCATGCAGATCGCCGACCTCCTGCACGACCATGGCGCGCTGCTCTACGGCGATGGCGCCAACATGAACGCGATGCTTGGCCGCGTCAAGCCCGGCGACCTCGGCTTCGATGTCTTCCACCTCAACCTGCACAAGACGTTTAGTACGCCTCACGGAGGCGGCGGCCCCGGCGCCGGGCCCATCGCTGTTACGGCTGCCCTAGCGCCGTTCCTACCCTCGCCTCACGTGCGCCGGGACAAGGGCAGCGGCGCCTTCTCCCTGGAGACGCCGGAGCGCAGCATCGGCCGGCTCGGCCTCTTCCACGGCAACTTTGGCGTCCTCGTTCGCGCTTACGCCTACATCCTCAGCCTCGGAGCGGAGGGGCTGCGCGGCATCAGCGAGGCTGCCGTCCTCAACGCCAACTACATCCTCACCCGGCTCCGGAGCGCCTATCGTCTGGCTTACGATCGGCGCTGCATGCACGAGGTCGTCATCTCCGGATCGCGCCAGAAGGCCAACGGCGTCAAGACGCTCGATATCGCCAAGCGCCTGATCGACTACGGATTCCACCCGCCAACCATTTACTTCCCGCTCATCGTCGATGAAGCCATGATGATCGAGCCCACCGAGTCCGAAACGAAAGAGACCCTGGACGCCTTCTGCGACGCCATGCTCGCAATCGCCAAGGAGGCTGAAGAGACGCCCGAACTCGTCCGCGAAGCGCCGACGAAAGCGCCCCTGCGACGCCTTGACGAAGCGACCGCCGCCCGCAAGCCCGTGCTACGATGGAGGCGAGAATCGCCATGACGCGCCTCGCCCTCACCTCGCTCCTAGCTCTGGCGTTCCTGCTCGCCGCCTGCAATGGCGGCTCCGACACGGAACCCACGCCGGGATTGAGCGGCACGCAGGCCCCCGCGGCCACCGCCACGACAGAGCCTGCTCCGACGCCGACAGTCGTTACGCCTGACACAGCGCCCTTCACGGGTATTACGCTGCCGGCCGGCTTCACGGCCTACCAGATCGGTCAGGATTTCTTCCGCCCAACCTCGGTCGCCCAGGGGCCTGATGGCACGATCTACGTCGCCCTCCGCCACGATGGCATCGTCCAGCTCCGCGACAACGACGGCGATGGCGTCTACGAACAGAACGTCGCATTCCTGCCCAAGTTCAACGCGACCGGCGAACACGACGAGATCACCGGCGTCGTCGTATCGGACGACAACCGCGTCTATGTAGCCGACCGCGGCCGGATTACGGTCGCCGAAGACTTCGACGGCGACGGTGTCGCCGATGACATCCGCCTGATCATCACGGGCCTGCCGGCCGGCCGCCACCAGGCCGACGGCCTCGAGTTCGGGCCCGACGGCCTGCTCTACATCACGAACGGTTCGACCTGCGACGAATGTGTCGAGACCGACGAACGCGCAGCCACGATCATGACAGTCAACCCAGATGGCTCCGGCCTGGCCGTCTACGCCACCGGCCTTCGCAATCCGTACGACATCGCGTTCGACAGCCAGGGCCGCCTCTGGGCCACCGACAACGGCTCTGATGGCATCGACGAACCGTTCTGCGAAACGATAGACGAACTGAACCTCATCGAGCGAGGCGCCGATTACGGCTGGCCGTACGCGCCCGACTGCGATCCGTTGGTCTCAGGGACGCCGCCCGTCGCGAGCCTCGGACTCCACACCGGCTCGACAGGAATCGACGCGTACGATGGAATCCAGTTCCCCGCGGAGTACGTGGGTGACCTCTTCCTCACGCTCTGGGGCAGCTTCGCGTTCCCGCCGGAGTTTGCGGCAGAGCTGTACCGTTACACGCCGGGCAACGACGAGATCGTCCTCTTCGGTAGCGGTTTCGAGCATCCCATCGACGTCCTCATGGACCACGACGGGTCGCTTCTCGTGCTCGATTACGGGCTGGGCCCTCCCGATGCCGCTCGGCGCACTCTACCGGATCGTCTATACGGGCGGTTAGCGCGGCAGGCGAGGCACGGTCAGATGGCCGTGCGGCAATACGCCGATGCGTGGCTCACGATCGTGCTCCGCCACATGTCGTCTGCGCAGCTCCTCCACCGTCTCGCTCACATCGTCGCAATAATTCAGGTGTGCCGATTCGGTCGTCTCTCGCGACATCGCCGAATGCAGCCAGACGTCGGCCTTCGCCTGCACCATCGCCTGGAGCTGGACGCCCCACTGGTCGTAGCGAGCGAAGCCAGGCGAGTGGATGCGCTCCAGGAGCGCCTTCGGCGAGGCTTCGCTCGTCAGCAGCTCGGTGTACTCGTCCAGGCCTAGCCCATCTCGGCACTCCGCGACGAGTACGATTTTGCCGCCCACACGCACGCCCTGCGCCGCCACCGACATCCCCTTCACCGCCTGGTAGAGGTTCAGGTCCGCCGGATAGCCCATGTTGGTGCTGACGACGATGTCGAATGGTTCGTCGATTGGCCGCACGTATTGCCGTTCTGCTTGCGCGATGCCGGCCTCGTGCGCCGCGACCAACTCGCCGGCGAAGACGCCCGTGATCTCGCGTTCGGCATTCAACGTCACGTTCACGCAGAACGAAGGCTTCGTCAGTAGCGCGAGGTCGCGCATCTCTTCAAAGATCGGGTTGCCTTCGGTCACACACCACGTCGCCTTGGGATGCC
>JADFRJ010000185.1 GCA_022561355.1 Chloroflexota bacterium
TGTTCGACTCGCTCATCTGCAAATCCGCCCTCGACCACTTCGTCGAAGGAGACCGCGCAATGCGCGGGTTCGCGAGCGTCCTCAAGCCCAACGGCCGGGCGATCGTCAGCATCAACAACATGACGAGTCTTTCGGTGCGGCTGAGCCGCCTTTTCTACACCCTTTATCGCGCGGTCTGGCCGCCCGCTCGAGCGAAACACTTCCACTGGGACTCTCCGGTACCGCACCAGCACACGTATGAGTGCACCTACCAAAACACAGCCGACCTTGGCAAACCTGACTTCGATACGGTCGATGAATACGGCGTGTCGCTGCTCTGGGGGCTCCCCGGCTGGGGGCGCTTCTTATCGCTGCTGCCGAACGTCATCAACCGGCCGCTCCTCCGCGGCCTTCATGGGATCGGCCGCCGAATGCCACGGCTAGCGGACGTCTGTGTCTTCGTCTGGCAACCGAAAGCGTCGTAACTCTCATGAAGGTAGATCCAGAAGGCTATCAGACGCACTGGCACGCGGACGAGATCTGTGAGACCATCGCCAGCAACCGCGACACGGCCTTTATCTTCGACGCCTGGGATAGGCTGGTGCAGCTCAGCGCGGCTGAAGGAAACCCAGGCCGTGTCATCGACATCGCCTGCGGAAACGCCCGCGACGTCACAAAGCTCAGCCAGATGGGCTGGGAAGCCATCGGTATGGACCCCTCGGTGCAGCAGCTCAAGGATGCTAGAGCCGCCACGCTGGAGGCTGGCCAACAGGTCCACCTCGTTCGTGGCGTCGCGGAGTTCTTGCCATTCCGGAAGGATGTGTTCAACTCGCTGATCTGCAAGTCGGCCCTCGACCACTTCGTCGACCGGGATCAAGCGATGAGCGAGTGCAGCCGCGTGGTGATGCCAGAGGGCCGCGCAGTCGTCAGCGCCAACAACTACGGCGGCCTGACCGTGAGCGCCAGCCGCCTCAGCTATCGCATCGCGCGTGCGCTGTGGCCGGCGGCGCGGGAGAAGCAATTCTTCTGGGACAGCCCTGTCCCCTGGCAGCACACGTACGAGTGCACGTTCGCGAATATCCGCGACCTCGGCAGGCCACACTTTGACGTCGTCGAACAATACGGCGTGTCGCTGCTCTGGGGGTTCCCTGGCTGGGGACGCTTCTTGTCCCTGCTGCCAAACGTCATCACCAGGGCACTACTCCGAGGCTCCCATGAGACCGGCCGCCGGCTGCCACGCCTCGCGGACGTTTGTGTCTTCGTCTGGCGGCCGAAGCCGGCTAAGGGCCAGCCGGCTACGTAACCCGCACGGCCTAATCGGCGCCGCGCGTGAACCAGCAGGTACGTCATTGCCGCTGCATCACTGTGTCCAGGACGCTCGCAAGCACGTACTCGGCCGAGCGAGAGAGCAAGGGCAGGAAACGGTCACGCTTCGCGGCGGAGGCGGGGTTCGCCTCACGGCAGAAGCGCACCAGCGGCTCCAGGGCAACCTCCCACGAAAGGGACGGCTTGACGGCGCGCAGGTTCTCCTGGCATTGCTCGTAGAACGCCTGATCGTCCACCAAGCGCCGGATCGCGTCGGCGACGGCCACCACGTCACCCTCCGCCACCACGGCGCCGAGGCCGCGCTGCGCCACCATTTCGGCGAGAACGTCGCCCCGAGTGCAGATGATCGGCAACTCCGCCCACATCAGGTCGAGGAAGCCAGGGCGATGCGAATAACGCGTCTCCAGGTTATCCAAGTACGTGCAGATGCCCATGTCCGACTCCAGCAGGAAGTTCTTGACTTGGGCATGCGGCACCCAGCCGAACTCGAAGAAGACGGAACGCTGGTAGAGCCCTAGGTCCTTCGAGAGCTGAAATGCCGACTCGAACCGCTGGCCGTAGCCCAGAAAAGAGCCGAGGCCGGGGTAAAAGGTGCCTAAGAAGATCGCCTTGATGTCGTCCCGCTCTTTAGCGAGCAGATGGAGCGCGCGCAAGAAGGTCTCTGGATCGTACCAGTGGACCATGCCGCCGTTCCAGAGGATCACCTTGTCGCCCTCGTTGATGCCCGCGTAGACGCCCTTGAGCACCTTCTGGTCGCGGATCATTTCATCGCGCCGTAAGCCGTGCGGAACGACGTCGATGCAGCGCCGCAGGGTAGCGTCGTCGTCGTACATCTCCGGGTCGATCAGGCCCAGCGCTGCCATCATGCCGATGTAGCTGTCGCGCTGGCGCTCGTTGGCGCAGAGGATGAAGTCGGCCAGCGTGAGCTGCATCGTGGTGTAGGCGTGATTCTTGTTCATCCAGACCATGCGCTTCACCCCGCCAGACTCGCTCGTGGTCAGTTCCAGCCACTCCATGAAGGACTGGCCGAAGAGATCGGCCACGAACAGCTTGTCCTTAAAGTTGAGGACGAACTGGGGCATCAGGCCGGACGAGATGATGATGTCGTGCTTCGAAACGAGGGAGAGCGCCGAGAACCCGGAGTAGGGCGTGACCTGCACCCCTGGCAGCTGGGGCTGCTCCACCTGGCCAGGCACCGCCAGCGTCACCTCTGCACCCGGCACCTCCTTGGCCAGGACCTGGGCCATGTGGTACGCCCGGTTGCCGGGGCCAGCCATGTCGCCGGCAACCACACCGCGGCTGAGAACGAGGATCCTCATAGCGTTTCGGCCTGCTCCCGCCGGCCGATGAGCCGGTAGACGCTGAGGTAGCGAGCGGTGATCGCGGCGTGGGCGATCGTCCGCCGCAGCAGCGCCGGCATGCGTTGCCGCTTCGGCACGGCGATGCTCCGGCCCGTCCGGCAGAACTCCACGAGCGGCGCCATCACGCGCTCCCAGCTCAGCTCTTCCTTAACCAATGCTACGTTGCGCTGATAACGCGCGTACAACTCTCCGTCGTCGAGCAGGCGCAGGACACCCGCAGCGAACGCGTCCGGGTCCTCGGGCGGCACCGCGATCCCGAGCGACTCGCGTTCGACGCGAGCGGCGAGCTCGTCGCCCCGGGTGCAGACGATCGGTAGCTCTGCCCAGAAGAGGTCGACGAAGCGCGTCCGGAACGCGAAGCGGGCCTCCAGGTTGTCGTATCCGGCGCACACCCCAAGGTCGGCTTCAGCCAAGTAGTCGCCGGTCTCGTCATACGGCACCCACCCTTCGTTGAAGAAGACTGACCGGCCATACAGGCCCAGCTCCTTGCTCAACTCGACGGCCTGGCGCAGCGGTTCGTAGCGCAGCCCCGTCACCTTGTCCGGATGCTCCGTCCCCAGGAAAAAGAGCTTGATGTCGTCGCGGACGCGGCTCACGCGAGTCATCGCGCGAATGACGGCGAGGGCATCGAACCACTCCATCACACTGCCGTTCCAAATCAGCACTTTATCGTGTTCGCCGATTCCAGGCACGACACCCTTCAACACAGGGCGCTTGCTCTGGGGTCGGCCAGACCGGACGCCGTACGGGACGACGTCCACGAGGCGCCGGAGTGACGCGTCGCGGTCGAAGACGCTCGGCGTTACCAGTCCCAGCGCGTAGAGCGCGCCCGCCCACACATCGCGCTGCCGCTCACTGGAGCAGACGATGTAGTCGGCCATCGTCAGCTGCAGATCGACGAGGTGCCTCCGAGAGGCCATCCAGAGCTTGCGCGCCGCCCGCTGCGGGAGCCGCTGCGAAAGCGCCAGCCACTCGCTGTAAAAGGCCGCGTAGAAGTCGAGCGCCAGCAGCTTGCCTGGGAAGAGCGCGAGCGCGTGCAGGGGGAAGTTGCGTGAGATGATGATGTCGTGGCTGAGCATCTGGAGGAAGCCCGTCAGCGCGTTACGGTACGCTATGATTTGCAGTCTTGGGTGGGGGGAAGGAATGTCCGGTACGTTGGGCGCCGAGAGAGTCACCTCCGCGTCAGGGAGCTGCTCCGCCAGCACCCGGGCCATGTGATACGCCCGCACGCCGGGGCTCGCCATGTCCCGTCCGACGACGCCTCGGCTCAGCACCAAGATCTTCATCAGTCTCGTATGTTCATCGCCTGCGCGTAGCTGATCTGGTAGAGACGGCGCTCAACTCGACTCCCAATACGCACTCCTTCACTCGCGCAGGCATTGCAGTCGTAGCGTACGGTACGCGGTCTACATGGCCAAGCCGTGCACACGCCTCCCGCGTAAGTCGGAGTAGGAGTATGAGAGGTTCCGGATCGGCCGGCGGCTCCGCGGCTGGCGGACGTCCTTGTCCTCGTTCGGCAGCCGAAGGCGGACCCGCCTCAGCGGGTCCCGCCTACTTAACCGGCACGGCCCAATCGACGCCGCCCTCTTCGGGCGTCATCCGCTCTTCGTCCGGGTTCTTCTCGTCGTACTTGGACGTGATGTAGTACATCAGGATCGTCTCCTCGTCGCCCATCACCATGTAGCCGTGCCAGACGCCGGGCGGGATGCTCAGAACGCGGCGGTCGTTATCGCCCAGATAGACCCACTTGTGGTTGCCATCGTCATCCAGCAGCCCAACCTTCAGGTTGCCCTTGATGACGAACCAGTGGTCCGTCTGCTTCTGGTGGCGGTGCCACGCGACGACGCGGCCCGGGTAGGCCCACGTGATGTTGATGTCGCCGGCCATCTGCACTTTCTCATCGCCCGTGAAGCCGAAGACGTCGCAGGCGCGGCGCGCGCGGTCGTCGTCATACAGTCGTGGTACCGAAACGTTCGCGTCTTCGATGCTGTTCGTAGCCTTCTTCGTCACCATGCTCTTCCCCTTTTTTGTATTCAAGCCGTCAGTATATCAGCGCCCTACAGATAAGAATCGGCCTTGCCAGGGAGACGCTGCAGCCTCCGCCATCTGCCCATCGCGGGCGGCCCGATGGCCGCCCCTTCAAGCTTCTAGCCCCTAGCTTCCAGCCTACCGTCCCTTGAACTTCGGCGCGCGCTTCTCCGCGAAGGCGCGCGGACCTTCCTTCGAGTCCTCCGTGGTGCGCACGATCGCCATCGCGCGATTGGCGTCCTCCAGCGCTTGCTCTACGGTGCTATCGAAGCTGCGATAGACGAGCTGCTTCGCGGCCTGGATCGCGACCGCCGGCCCGGCGACGATGCGCTGCGCCAGCTCTCGCGTCGCCGGCATCAGCTCGTCCGCCGGCACCGCCTTCGACG
>JADFRJ010000012.1 GCA_022561355.1 Chloroflexota bacterium
CGGCATGTGCGCCGTCGACGAGCTGGCATTCGTAGCGCCGGCCATCTTCGTCCACCAACGCTACAGGCAGCGAGCCGTTCTGCTTCGGCACGACCGCTGTGACGTAATCGGCCCGTGGTCCCGGAAGCGGGTTGAAGACGTACACGCGGTCGGCCGGGCCTTGCGCGCTGATCCGCCGGATCGCGTGCTGCGTCAGGTCGTCGCCCACCTGCTCGCATTGGTCGAAGCGCGGGCGCATCTCGTCGTGCGTCTGGTCGATGCTGCAGCCGCAGATCGAGTCGTGCGGCTGGTTCTCCAGCAGCAGCCGCCACGCCCTATCGATCAGTCCCGCCTCGGACTTCGGCTCTTTCGGGTGCGGGCTCGGCGGCCCCGCGACGCGCGGTGGCTCGTTCCACGCCTCGCCCAACTGCTGGCGCAGCCGGCCCGACCAGAGCGTGAGCGGCTCCGCCCAGCGCGTCAGGAGCTGTTCGTTCGCGAACGTCGCCTGCTTGATCCACATCCGCGATGAGAGCACGCCGGGCAGCAGATGCGCCCGCTGGCCGCTGCGGAACTCGCCGCTCCGGCGCTCCAGTTCGTCTCGCGACACCTGTGCCTCCACTTCGTCGAATAGCTGCGTGAGGCTGCCGTGGACGACCTCGGCGTCCGCAAGCCGCCCATTCACGGCGCGCACCAACGCCGGCAATTCCGGCTGCGGCGCGACGTGATCGGAGCCCCACATGGCGAGCAGCGTGCGCGTCTGCGCGAGCGGCTCCAGCCGTTCGCGGATGAAGCCGATGCGCTCCTCGAACTGATCGTCGTTCTCAAGCGGGAACGGCCCGCCGATCCCGTAACCGCCGGGCATGTGGACGACCAGCACGTCGCTGCCGTCCGGCGACTCCCACATGAACTCGGTTGTATTGAGCGTTTCGTCGGTGCCGCGCCAGAAGATACATCGGTCGATGCCGAACCCGCGCAAGATCGCGGGCATGTGCGCGATCTGGCCGAACGGGTCCGGGATATAGCCCACCTTCATCACCGGGCCGAACTGTTCGGCGACGCGATGCCCGCGTAGCAGGTTGCGCACCAGCGCCTCGCCGCTGGGCAGCGACATGTCCGGTATCTCGTACCACGGCCCCACGGCCAGCCGCCCGTCCTGCACCACGCGCTCAATGTCGGCGCGGCGGTCCGGACGCACCTCCAGGTAGTCCTCGATCAAGATCGTGTGGCCGTCGAGCAGGAAGTGGTTGTACTCCGGGTCGCGCTCGAAGATCTCCAACAGCTGGTCGAAGAAGCCAACGAGTCGCGTGCGGTAGCGTTGATATGGAAGGTACCATTCGCGGTCCCAGTGCGTGTGCGGCACCAGGATCAGGCGCCAGCGGTCGTGTGATGCTTCCGTCACGACCCCTCCGGCCTCAGGTAGATCGGGTTCGTGAGCGCGTGCACCACCTCGCCGCGCTCCGGCCTGCCGCGGAAGCCGGCCGCCTCCGCGCGCACGTAGCCCGGCTCCTCCAGCGTCGACTCGAACTCCAGCGTCACTTCGTCGCGCTCGGCGATAGTCTCCTGCCACACCTCGCCGTCGCGGATCAGGCGCAGCTTCTTCTCGGCGGGGCCACGATAGTGCAGCTTGAATTTGATGGCAGCGCCGGCCTTGCCTTCGATCGCGTCTCCCATCATGTACGTCCTGCCGTCGCACTCCGCCGTGAACTCCAGAAACGGCCCCGTCGGGTCTTCTGAGACGAAGGCGTGGCCTGCCCGCACAGCGTCCAGCACACCGGCCTCGTCCAATGCGCCCTGCACGTTGACCCACGTGCAGGGCGTGCCGAGCGTCCACGGGTGGACGAGTTTCGCGGGAGCAATCGAGTGGCAGTCGCTCCCGCCGACGGCCGTCACGCGCTCGCCGTCTCGCAGCCGCCGCTCCCAAACTTCGCGCGACTCTTCGTTCCCCAGCCGCCACGGCCCCTGCCACGCCTCCGTGACGCGGTAGCCTTTCACGCCTGCGAACTCCCACGGATAGCCCGCCTTCGGGTGGTTCGGCGAAAAGAGCCCGCCCCGCTCATGCACGAAGTCGATGATCCTCTGCATGCCGCCGTCATCCGTGCAGCGAAAGTCCACCCACGCGCCAAGGCCCCACACGTTAGCGTGGCCCCAGGAGGTCGTCACCTCCTCGCCCGGGATGAGGAGGAGGTCATCGTTGCGTGTCGCGATCTCCTCGAAATGCGACGTCGTGTTGTGGTCAGTGATCGCCAGGAAGTCCAGCCCCACGCGGCTCGCCTCGACGACGTATTCATCGATTGAGTTGTAGCCGTCGCTGTGGAACGTGTGGGAGTGGAAGTCTCCTCTGTACCAGCGGCGCTCGCCGCCGCGGGCGTGCGATATCGCCTGCGCCGGCTCGAAGAGGTCAGTCTCGGGCTCAGCGTTCGCGTCGACCTCGATGCTGACGTCCACCCAGTAGCGGGCCCGCTCTCCTCGCAGCGTCGGGCAGCCCAACACGATGCTCCACTCGCCCGGCGCAAGCGCGCCCCGGATGTAGCCGGGCGTGGCCTCACTAGGCGTGATGTAGAAGCCCGTCCGCGAGCCGCCGCTCCAGCCGCGAAAGCCGCCGGAGAGGAACTCATGCCCGCGCGCGTCGAAGATGCCGGCGTCGACGACGTTCTGCCCGCCGGGTCCGAACGGGACCTCTTTGCGCAGCTCCTGTTCGATCCGCTTCGCCTCTTCCGCGTCGAGCTTCTCGAAGTGGTAGGTCACCTCCAGCCGCGTCGCGCCCGCGGGCATCTCGAACGGAAGGTAGTGGAACGGCGGGTCCAGCTCCCCCTGCGCGAACGCGCCCTCGATCGAGATCTGCTGGCGCATCCGGCTAGCAGATCACGCCGGATTCGCGCAGCGCGTCGATCTGATCACTCGAGTAGCCGAGCGACGCGAGCACCTCTTCGTTGTGCTCGCCGAGCGCTGGGGACGCCCCTTGAATGGCAAGCGGCGTTTCGCTCATTTGGAATGGAGGGCCGGCCGTGTGGACCGTGCCGGCCATTGAGTGTTCGAGCGTAACCTGAAGGTCGTTGGCGAGCACCTGCTCATGGTCCATCAGCTCCTCGATGAAGTTGAACGGCCCTGCTGGGACGCCCTTCGCGTCGAACAGGGCGAGCCACTCGTCGGTCGTCTTCTCGCGGAAGAGCCCCTCCACCTTCTTGACGAGGCCTCGCGCATACTCGAGCGCGTCGGGCTGCGTAGGATCGTACATAGGATCATCGATGCGCTTGTCCTCGATGCCAAGCGCGTCGCAGAGCTTCTGCCGCAGCGCCACACTCAGACAGCCAACGACGACGTAATGGTCCTTCGTCCTGTAGGCCCGATAGTACATCGCGACCGCGCGCAGTGGCCGGATCTCCAGCCGCGCCTTCTTCTGCTCATCGTAGTCTTCTCCATTGGAGCGGGCCTGCGCCAGGCGGTCGAGCACTTTCTGTTTCCACTCCAGGTCGGCGGACTCGATCAGTTGGAAGCCGGATGTCTGGATCGTGAGCGCGCTTCCCAGCAACGTCGTCTCAATGCGCTGGCCCTTGCCGGTGCGCTCGCGGTGAAACAGCGCCGCGCTCACGGACCAGGCCATCATCATGCCGGTCGATAGGTCGGCGGCGGGCAGCGCGTTCATCAACGGCACGCCGTTCTGGCTCTTGCCCTCCAGTGCCATCAGCCCGGTCAGCCCCTGTACGATCAGGTCGTAGCCAGGGCGATGCGCCTGCGGGCCCTTTCGCCCGAACGCGGTGTTATCGCAATAGATCAGGTTTGGGTTGAGCTTGGAGAGCGTCTCGTAGTCGATGCTGAGCTTCTCGGCGACGTCCGGCCTGTAGTTGACGAGCACGACGTCCGTTTCCGGCAGGAGCTTGCCGACGACCTCCTGCCCCTCCGGCTTCGTGAGGTCCAGCGTAATCCCCTTCTTGCCGTGGTTGAGTGAGATGAAGCTCCGGCTCTCAGTCGGGATGAACTGCGCGATCAGACGCCATGGCTCGCCCGCCGGCGGTTCGACCTTGATCACCTCCGCGCCCATCTGCGCCAGGAGCATGCCGCCGAACGGCCCAGCGATGATCTCGGTGAACTCCAGCACTCGGATGCCGGCTAGTGCTCCGGGCATGATGCGCGCTCCTTCAGCCGTTCACCCGTTTTTCGATGCAGGCCAGTATACATGAACCCGGCTCGCCCGTTCAGTGGGCCGGGGAAGCGACTTGTATGGCGAGGCGGCTGACCTACTCGATGACAGGCGCCAGGAAGCTGGCGCTCGCCCACCCCAGCCCCTCCAGCCGCCACCAGGTCAGTTCGTCCGCCTCCACGGGGCCGTCTACCACCTTGCCGCTCGTACCGTCGATCTGGCACGAGGCGACCTCCGCGGCCACGTTGGGATCAGGGCGGAAGCGGAGGCAGTCCGCGGCCTGGAAGACCATCGCCTTCAGGCCGATCGTGATCTGCGCATCCAGGGGCGGGAAGTCGAGGAACACGAGTGACCACCGGCCGTCCGCGTCCGGCAGGACAACCGCTTCGCCCAACGCTTCACCCCCGAACGGCCCGATGTTGAACGTCGCCAGCTCGGTCGAACGGTACAGTTCAATAGAGCAGATGCCTTCGAGCGCGTTCTCGCCTGACGGCACCGATGGCGGGCATTCGCCGATGTACACGCCACCGAGACCCTCCTGCACGAACGAAGCCACAGCATCGTCCGGCGTGGAGAACGAGCCGGCGGGCGTTGCTGCCGGAACTTCCGTCTCGGTCGCGCTGGGCGCGGCGGTGGGCGTCGCTGGAATCGCCGTGCCGGTTGACGTTGGAGCTAGGACCTGCGGCTCGCCGTCATCGCCGCCGCGCAGGAACAGGACGACGCCCACGACGATCGCCGTAACGACGGCGCCTCCGACGAACGCGAACAACGTCACGTAGCCGGATCGGTCTAGCCAATTGCTCATGCGGGAGGAGCCTGCGAGGCGGCGGTCATCGGGACTAGCTTTGCGAGGCCTGCTCTAGGGCGCGCCCCAGGCGCATGATCCCCTCCGGGATCTCGTCCTCGTTGGCGAAACTATAGGCGAGGCGGATGGTGTTGTGTCCCGTGCCATCGATGTGGAAAGCATAACCGCCGACGTACGCAACACCTACTTCGCGCGCCGCCTCGGCCAGCTTCTTCGGGTCGACCGTTTCAGCAAGCGCCAGCCAGATGAAGTAGCCGCCCTCTGGCCGCGTCCACGTAGCGTAGCGGCTGCAGCGCTCGTCTAGGGCGGCGAGCATGGCGTCGCGCTTCCGCTTGTAGATCGCGTTCACGGTCTCCAGATGCTTCTCCAGCATGCCATTCGACGCGAACTCCAATATCGTGCGCTGCACCCACGGGCTCACGCCCAGGTCGAAACGGGTCTGTAGCAGAGCGTCGGTCACCTGCTGCTCAGCCATCGTCCAGCCGATGCGCAGGCCGGTCGCCATCGTCTTGCTGAACGAGCCCATGAAGACGACGCCCTTGCCCCGCGCGATCGCGAAGAGTGACGGCAGCTTTTCGCCTTCGAATCGCACGTCGCCGTACGCGTCGTCCTCGGCGATCACGACCTCGTGCGCCTGACAGATCTCCACCACGCGCTCCCGGCGCTCCAATGTCAAGGTCGTACCGGTCGGGTTCTGAAAGTTGGGCACGGTATAGAGCAGCTTGACGTTACGCCCTTCGCCCTCCAGCCGCTCGATGTTCTCCTCCAGCGCCTCCGGCACCAGCCCCTCGCCGTCCACGGTCACCCCGACGATGTCGCAGAGGCAGTTCTGGATCGCGCCCGCGCCTCCCGGGAACGTCGGCAGCTCAACCAGGCCAACGTCGCCCTCGTTGAGGAACGTCTCACTCACGTTGATCAGCGCGCCTGAGATGCCGTTGGTGATCGTGAAGTTGTCCGCGCTGACGTCCAGGCCCTCGCGCCTGCGCGTCTCCTCCGCCAGCCACTCGCGCAGTCCTGGATGGCCCTGGTGGCCGCCATAACGGAGCGCCTCCTGCCCCTCTCGCCGAAGCACGGTGTTGGAGGCCTCGATCAGCTCTTCGATCGGGAGCGCATCGGGATCGGGTATGCCTCCGGTCAGGACGATCGGACGGACCGGGGGCGGCTCCGCCGGCCGCGAGCCCGCTACCCAGAACGCGCCGAAGCCCCCCTTCACGCGATGTGAGAGGTTCTCCTTGAGCCGCTCCTTGTCCAAAGGTTCTAGCGGTATGTTTGCCATCGTCCTGGCATGATAGGACACACAGCCCCTTCTTGTCGACCGTGGGCAGCGGGCCAGTGATCCACTTGCCCTACTATCGCAATGCTAAGATGAGCGCGGGAGGGACGCACGAATGACCATCGAAGCCAGCGTGTACCGCGGCATCATCGGCCAGTTCGCCACGGGCGTCACCGTCATCACTACTGGGGTAGACGGTTGGCTCCACGGCATGACCGCCAACGCCATCACGTCCGTCTCGCTCGATCCGCTGCTCCTCCTCGTCTGCGTCGAAAAAGAGGCGCATACGCACGACCACCTGTCTCGCGCCGCCGCCTTCACGGTGAGCATCCTCGCGGAGGACCAGCAGGACGTCTCGCAGGCCTTCGCCACGCCCAACCAGCCGGAGGAGGGCCGCCTTCAGGGCGTCGGCTATCGCATCGGCGAGAACGGCGCGCCCATCATCGATGGCTGCCTCGCCTCGATCCAGTGCGAAGTCACCGACCAAACGGACGGAGGCGATCATACGATCTTCATCGGGCGCGTATTGGACGCCACTTCAGAACGCGACGCGCCACCGCTCCTCTTCTACCAGGGAAAGTACAGAGAGCTAGGCCAGGGCTAGCGCTGGCGCTAGCTGGCCGTCTCCGCCCCGGCCGCCAGCGCAGCCCCATCAGGCGCTTCATCGCCTTGCAGGAAACGCATGATCTCGCGATTGCAGAAGTCCGGCTGCTCCTCCAGCGGCAGGTGGCCCGCGCT
The DNA here is from genome assembly GCA_022561355.1 of Chloroflexota bacterium. Lineage (GTDB taxonomy): Bacteria > Chloroflexota > Dehalococcoidia > DSTF01 > RBG-16-68-14 > SZUA-185. The sequence goes on from JADFRJ010000012.1 coordinate 6,934, forward strand.
CGGCACAAGCGTCAGCCGCGAGTCCGGAATCTCCGCGTTCAGCCGCTCCCCAGACTCGGGGCGGAGCCACGAATCGTGCTCGCCCCAGAGGATCAGCGTCGGCTGGCTGATGTCCCGCGGAGAGAGCAGTTCATCGTGGTGCCGCGAGGTCAACTGGCGGCCCATCGAGTGCAGGTGTCCTTTCATGTGCATCGGCCGGAAGTAGCCTTGCTCAGTCTCCGGCGTCAGATGGGCCGGGTCGTGCACCGCGGTGAGAAACACCCGCCTGCGAGATCTGTACGGGTGGAGGAGCAGCGGCGCCGCCAACGGCATCACAACGCGGAGCAGCTTGCCAAACCGCGTCGCCCGCCGCATCTCGGTAACGTTCACGCTGTCCACAAGGACGAGCTTCCTCACCCATTCGGGATAGCGCAGCGCAAGCCGTGTCGCGACCGCGCCGCCCATCGAGTGGCCGATCACCACCGCGTTGGCTACGCCCAGCCTGTCCATCGCTCGCGCGACGATGTCTGACTGCGCGGTCAGCGAGTAGTCAGCGTCCCGCATGCGGGCGGAGTAGCCATAGCCCATCAGGTCGATCGCGATGACGCGGTAGCGCTGAGCCAGCTCCGGAATCGTGTAGCGGAAGCTGAACGTCGACCCGTTCCAACCGTGGATCAGGACAACGTCCTCGCCCCTGCCTGCCTCCACGTAATGGATCGCCGTGCCATCGATATCGAGGTACGAGCCGGGCGCGCCCGCGTTCATTGGATCGAGGTGTTCGAATCGGCGGATGGCGTACTGGGCGTAGGCCGCGTAGCCCGTGATGGCGAGACCGCTCAGGCCGCCGATGCGAAGTGCGCGTTTGAGGGCGCTCATGTCAGGCTATTCTAACGCCGCCCGCGGATAGCGGCCAGGCGAACGTCAGCGGCCACCGAGTTTGACGGTCGTCTCTTTTTCGTCACCATCACGATAGAAGTGCACCGTTACCTCCTCGCCTTCGCGATACTGGCGTAGCACCTCCACCAAGTCACCACTGTTGCGGATTTCCTTGCCAGCCAGCCTGATGATGATGTCGTTGGCCTGGAGGCCGCCCTCGGCCGCAGGAGAGTCGGGATCGACGCTCACCAGGCCAACACCCCGATCGGAAGGCAGCCCCAGGTTTCGCGCCAAGCTCGGCGTGATGTCGGTAGGCGTCACGCCCAGGAACCCGCGCTCGACGCGGCCGTTCGCGAGCAGCTCCTCCATGATCGGCTTCGCCAGGTCGATCGAGATCGCGAAGCCAATGTTCTGGGCGCCACTGATAATGGCTGTGTTGATGCCAATGACGCGCCCGTTTACGTCCACGAGCGGGCCGCCGCTGTTGCCGGGGTTGATGCCCGCATCGGTCTGGATCGCGTCGTTGATGCTGATCGATTCCTCTTGGATCGTTCGACCTTTTGCGCTTACGACACCTCTCGTCACCGTCGGGTCGCCTGCCAGGCCCAGCGCGAACCCCACCGCGACCACCTCAGCGCCCACCGCAAGCGTGGTCACGTCGCCCAGTTCGGCGGGGATCAGGCCGTCCAGATCGATCTTCAGGACCGCCAGATCGGTCGCCGGGTCTGCGCCAACGACACTCGCTGATGCGGTCCTCCCGTCCGATATCGTGATCGTGATCGTGTTCGCTAGGTCACGCCCCACGCGAATGACGTGGTCGTTGGTCACGATATGGCCTTCCGTATCGAGAATGACGCCCGTGCCGATGCCCTGTGATGGCACGAGCTGGCCGAACGTATTCCGCGTCGCGCCCTCCGTCAGCACCTGCACGACCGAGGGCCGCAGCTTCCTGACGATGTCCTCAGTGGAGAGCCGCAGGCCAGGTTCGATCGTGGGAGCCGGTTCGAAGACCGCCGTGGCAGCCTCTGTCGGTAACGCGGACGCTGTGCCGCTATCGGATGAGCCGCCGCACGCAACGGCCACGACCAAGATTACGGGAAACAGGAGCGGAATTATCTTCGATAGACGCATAGCTACCCTCATCTTAGTAGGCTGCCCGCTCGGTCCGTAAGTGATATATGTTACGAATCCGTAGCGATCGAGATCTTCGGGATGCCGCGCTGGTCCCATTCAGCGAATCGATCGGGGCCCAGTTCAACGAGCGCTTCATGCGCGGCCCGCGCGCCTGCCGCCAGCTGCGCCACGTCAATCCCCATGAAATCGCTCGGCGCCACCTCGATCTTTTCGATCCCTCTCGCCAGCAGCTTCACGGTCCCTGGGTACTCGTGCCGCATCAGATGCACGAAGCCCGCGGCCAGTTGGATGATGCCTTGCAGAAACGGCCGGAACGGCCAAGGGCTGGGCAGCCACAGCTCCTCAAGCGTCTCATGCGCCTCGAAGAAGTAGCCGTCGTTGAACTGCTCGATTCCTGCCACGAGGATGTGACGCCGCTCCTGGACCTCCTCCTCGGTAAGAAGGGGCTGATTGCGATCGAACGCTGGCTTCTCCATATCTAGGTTGATTCTAGCTCTCAGCTCGCCTCGCAGCGAAGATTAGGGAGTTCCCTACCGATAATTAGGTAGGATGAACGAGCCAGAGAAGATCTACGACCCTGCCCTCGCGGACGGACGGTTTCAGCTAGAGATGCTCGGCGTGCGCTGGGCGCTCGTGGTGCTTTACGCCCTCTTCGCCGGCATCGGCGTGATCCAGGTCGACATCGCCTGGTTTATCGCCAGCGAGGGCTTTCTCATCGTCTTCCACGTCTACTACACCTGGTACGTCTGGAGAGAACTTGGACCGAACCCGCTCCCGCCGGAGACCGCCTACGCCACGCCATTTCTGGACACGGGGGCAGTATCGCTCGCGCTCATCGCCGTCGGCGACCCACTGCATCCAATCTGGGCCGTCTACTTCTTCATCATGGTAGGCGTGACGTTTTTCTACTATCCGATCGCCCGCGTCTACGGCGTCTGGCTGATTGCGTGCTACGGCCTCGTAGGCGTCGGACTCCAATCGCGAGGGGTGGACGTCCCTGCGCCGCTGATGGGTGTGGCCGCGATTCTCCTGCTGGCCGGCATTATCAACCTCACGATGTACACCGGCGGCGAGCGGCGCCTGCGCGGCCGCATCTCTGAGGTCGCGCGGACCGACCCGCTCACCGGCCTCCTGAACCGCCGCGGGTTGGAGGAGATCCTGAGCCCCGAATCTGAGGAGAAAGATCTCCTGAAGCAGGCGTATGCCGTCTTCATGCTCGACGTTGACCGGTTCAAGCGCTTCAACGACCAGTTCGGCCATCTATCCGCCGACAAGGTGCTGGAGCACCTGGCCAACATCCTGAAGGCCGCCGTGCGCAACCCTGACCTGGTCGCCCGCTACGGAGGCGACGAGTTCGTGATCGTGGTACCGGACGTCACCGCTGACGAGGCCGTACAGCTCGCCGAGCGGCTGCGAGAGCAGGTCGAGCGGCTCGGGCTCTGCACCGTGAGCATCGGCGTGACGTTCTCCGACGGCCGCGATATTAGCGCCAAGAGCATCCTCGATCTCGCCGATACCGCCCTCCTGGAAGCCAAGCAGGCCGGCCGCAACTGCGTCCGAACATCTGGTCTCATCGAAACTCACGCTGCCTAGCTCACGGCGAGCCGCAGAACGCGAAGCTTTTCGGGGAGCTGAACCACAATTCAGCCTATACGCACCTGTGGTTGAACTGCAGGATCACGGCTGACCTGCGGGTCAGCTTTGGCAGTTGCTTCGCAACTGCTGCCTATACGCACCTGTGGTTGAACTGCAGGATCACGCCGAGGATGTCGTTCGGCAGGTCGATGACGCCGTCCGGCGCGGTCATGTTCCAGGGGTTCGGGCCTGTGCTTGGCCCTCGGTCGAACTGCACGTCGTAGGGCGCCTCGCCCAGCGGCGAGAAGTGCAGGATCACGCCCAGGATGTCGTTCGGCAGATCGATGACACCGTCGGTCGGCAGCGCCGCGCCCGGCCCAAGCACGTCGTAGAAGTCGTTTGGGTTGAGGGCGTTCCGCTGGCCGCCGAGCGTCTCGTCGCTGCCGAACTCGCGCGCGTTAGTACAGCCATCGTTGTCCGAGTCTAGGTCGGGATCGACGCACGCAATGACTGCTGATGGTAGCTTCGTCTTCAGCTCGCCTAGGGGCGCGAGGAAGACGCTGCCGTCGCTGGTCCCAGCGAACCGCAAGTCGATGATAGCGGGTCCGTGAGCCTCGCAGACAAACTCGAACTGCGCAACGGGGCCCTGGTATGGGACGATTGCGCTCTCATTCTGGGTGTCGACGGCTCGAAGAGTCACGTAGGCATCGTCGCCTGCGACATCGTCGTCGTCCGGGCCGAGGATCTGGGTTACGGCGGCTCCATTGGGCGCTCCTCCGTCGTTGAGCGGCTGCAGGTGCCAGAGATCTCGGTTACCCGCCGCCTCAGCGATGAGGTCTAGGGTGACTTCGTCCCAGTACACCCTCGCCTGATAGCCCGATGCGGCTGGCCCTGCCGTTGGGAACTCGGCAAAGATACAAACATGGAAGGACGCACCGACAAGGACGACTCTGGTCGTCTCCACACTATTGTCCGGCGGCGGCCCCAGTGGGATCTCGCAGTCTGCGTCAACGCTCAATGAAGATTGGCTGGCGATTGCCGTTGGGTTTCCCGTCGGCGTAGCCTTCGGGGTCGGCGGGGATTTCGGGGTTGCTGTGACCGTGGGTGTGTTCGTCGCCGTCGGCGTGTCCGTGGGCGTGGGCGTGTCTGTCGCGGTCGACGTGAACGTGGGCGTGACCGTGAACGTTGGGGTGTCTGTAGGCGTCTGCGTCGGGCAGGCCGGCGCGCCGCAGGCGCTTACGACCACGTCGTCGATGAACTGGCCGGCGAAGTCGTTGTTGGCGAAGTCGCCCGTGGAGAAATCAAATGCGATGTTCGTAGTGCCGGGCGGAAGCTTGACCCGCACCGTCTGTGCAGTCAGGTCGTTGCCACAGATATGGCCCTGACGTACGGTGTCAAAGGCCTGCCCGCCGGCGCTGATAGAACCGGTTGCCTCCAGATCTAGCGGGAGATAGCTGGCCCCGTTGTCCGTCGAATAGCGGACGATGGTGACATCGACATTCGTGTTGCAGGTCTGTTCTTGCTCGCGCGCGGTCTTGAATGACAGGACGGCCCCGTTCGTCGCGGTGAAGCTCGGCGACGTCACACGGCCGCTCTCCTCGATCCCGGTGGCGTACGTGCAATCGTCCAGGTCCGCGGCGCCGCATGATCCTTCGACGTTGAAGGCGAGCATGTCGCCCGTCATGCCGGGGACGTTAGCGACGGTCTCGTGGTGCCAGAGGCCCTCCAGGCCGAAGCAGTTCCCGCCTTCCCAGTCCCAAGAGGGCACGCTGCAATCGGGCGTAGGCGCTGGCCCGGCGAACGCTGCCCGAGGATCGTCACGGCTTCCCGAGACCATCATGACCAGAGCCACGACGGCTATCAGGAGAGCGCCTAGTCCCGCAGCCAGAATAAATCGATGCAATTGTCTGCCTCACCTTCCCCAGGGCGAGACCGATGGCGGGCCAGCCTCGATCCTCTGCGGACCACTTGACCATAACACCTACCACCAGCCACGAGGCCAGTCCCCGACGCCGCTATCCTAGCAGCGCATCGGATGCTTGTCAACAACGAACCTCGTTCCCTGTCTTTCCCATCAGCCTGACGCCGCAGCCAGCTAAGACTTCGATTAGCCAAGCCGACGCGCAGTTCAGCCGTCTACAGCTCACTCACAGTTGTGGCTGAACTGCAGAATCACCCCTAATATGTCGTTCGGCAGGTCGATCACACCGTCCGGCCCAGCCCGTTCCCAATGGTTCGCCCCGATCTGGGGCCCCCTGTCGAAGTTCGCATCGTAGGGCGGCTGGCCCTGCGGCGAGAAGTGCAGGATCACGCCCAGGATGTCGTTCGGCAGGTCGATGACGCCGTCCTTGGGGAACATCGCTCCGGGTCCAAGTACGCTGTAGTAGTCCCAGCTATCCCGCATGTCGCGGCGGCCGCCCTGCGTCTCATCCGGACCCGCTTCGCTCTCGTTGTTGCAGCCATCCCCGTCACAGTCATCTTCCCGGCAAATGATCACGTCTGAGAAGTGATCCAACTCAATCGTGACCGTGTGCGGCCCGATATGAACTTCGGCCAGCCCATCATCGCGTGCGACCACCGTAGCTACTTCCCAGGCAGCGGTCAGGCTGTTAAAGACGATCGGCTCGATGGACGACTCATCGGTCCCGGCGATCTCCGAGTCGTCGAAGCTGAGGACCACCGTGACGGGCGAGCTGAAGATGAGACCTGCCGGTCCGAACCGAAACACCCGGGAAAGCCCGCCCGCATCACCCACGACAGCGGGCACGTCCTCCGCGAGGAACACATCGATGGTGATAGTTTCATCCTCATCCAGCACGAACGGAGGCACGTCCAGCACCACCTCGACAGAGTCGTCCGTACCCGTGCTGAGGCTCGCGCCGACGCTGTTGTCGATCATCGTGCTGACGGACTCCACCGGCTCCGCCTCTCCAAGACAGTTGATGGTCACGTTGTTGACAGCGGGCCGGAACTGAGTGTTCGTCCCGAACTCCGTGTACAGGGCGCCGCTGGTTCCTGCCGGGGCCGTACCTTTCTGAATCAGTTCGATGACATTGGTGCTGTTCGCGGTCGTGCAGGTGAGGCTGATCTGGTAGAGGGTTCCTGTGTAGAAGCTTGGGGCCAGCGGACTGATTGTCGTGCCCTGGCCGGTCAAGCCACCAAGGAGGACCGTGTCAAGCCGGCTATCCCCGCTTTCGTTCCTTTGTCCGAAGACTATCGTGGCGAGCTCCAGGTCTGGCCAAACAAAAACTGAGAGAAGGTCGTTAAGGTTCTTGATGGCGCCGTTCGCGGCTTGGTCACCAAGCTCGTCGCCATAGTTGATCCACGCATCTGCCAGAATGTAGCCGGCCGCCGGGATCTGCACTGCGTCGACAGTCAGCGTAAAGGAAGCATCTCCTGGCACGCAGACGTGGCCCGGGTCCTTCCCCTGCGGACAGGGGACCGCACCGGCCGTTACGCTCAATGCCATCTCTCCGCCCGCCTCCGGTGGAGGAGGCAGTGCGCACCGCCGCAGCCTCCTGGGTTGAACTGCAGGATCACACCGAGGATGTCGTTCGGTAGGTCGATGACACCGTCAGGTGAGCCACGGTTCCAGGTGCTGCCAAGACCGCGGCCGGCCATGGCTGGCGGGCGGTCCCAGTTCTCATCGCCAACCGGGTAGCCACCGGGGGCGAAGTGCAGAATGACACCAAGGATGTCGTTCGGCAGGTCAATGACGCCGTCACGCGGGATGGAGACGTCATAGTAGTCGTTCTGGTTGTACGGGTCGCGGCGGCCGCACTTCGTCTCGTCCATCAGCTCGCGCTCCGTCGGGACACCGTCGTTGTCCTGGTCGTACCCCTTGCCCTTGTTCGGGTTCGGCTGCCAGAGCGTCAACTCGGCGTTCTCGAACGCCGGGTCACCAACCGGGCTGCCCTCGCAATTGGGTGGCTGGAAGCCCCAGATATCCGCCGTGCCGGGAAGCTGGTGGGCGCTGATCGAAAGGTCCACCCAGACGTTGCCGACTGAGCCCTGGTTGTCCAGGTCCAGCACGCAGCCAGCAATCTCAAGCTGGTTGGTGTTCTTGTTGAAGGTACCGGCCAGTTCGGAATGCTTCTCGTCCACGTCACCGTAGGCGTAGCTTCCGTTCGCGTCCTGCGGTCCAGGCGGTGGGGCGCCGGCCATGCCGTCGCCAAACACGCCGGGGTACGCCTCTGGGTTGACCTCGAATATAGCGGCGTCGGTGTAGCAGTACACACGGACCACAATGTCGTTGTTGCCCATGTCGTGCTGGATGTCAGAACGGCAGAAGAAGTAGATGCCGGGCAAATTAGCCGTGCATTTCTCGCCTGCAACGGCGGGCTCGCCAGACGTTGCGCCGACGCAATCGCCACGGATTACCGTCACGAGAAGGTCGTAGACGCCGCTCAGGTCCACCGTGTTCGGGTTGGCGAACGAGTCGGACGGGTTCTGCGGGTCGTCCCCGCACTTGCCGATAGCCTTCGGGTCCAGCTCCTGCTCGTCCGTGCAGCCGTCACCGTCGAAGTCGATGGTGGTAGCGCCGGGCTTCGGGCCCGGGCGCCACGGCGCCGGGTTCGGGTTGATGTTCGTGCCGCCCTTGTCGTTCACCTGAATGGATATTAACGGCAGGGTGAAGTCCGGGGGGTTGCCGTCGGTAATGAGCGCCTTGCAGTTGGCGTTGCTCTGGTTGTACCAGATGTCCGTGGTACCGCTGGAGACCCGGTCCACCTTCTGGTCCTTGACCGTGTCTCCGTCCGTGTCCGCCATGATCGAGTTCTCCACCTTCGGGTTCAGGAGGACGGCGGTCGCGATGATGTTCGGGCCCGTGCCCTTGATGGCGCCGACATCCTCGAAGCAGGACGTGACGACCGTGCAGTCCTTCGCACAGACGCCACCGGGCGAGCCTACCCCACCTGGGTAGTAGAAGCCACGGCCGATGCTCGGCGCCAGGCTCGTGTACGGCGGTGGCGGCGGCGGGCCGGGTATGGTGTCAGCGCCCGTCTCCGATGGGTTGTTGAGCTGGCCTGTCACGCACTCCGGCGGGTCCCTGAGAGCCAGCTCGTCGCACGTGTCGTCCCAGGGAGGAGGCGTGTTGAAGGTCTCCGCAGTGCCGGCGCCCGGGATGTCGATGTTGCACTGGAGGTACGTCGTGATCGCGTTGGTCGCACTCTCGTGGTCTGTCTTGACGATGCAGTAGAAGAAACCGACGTTGACGTTAATATCTCCGACGAGGATGTCGGATACGCCGGCCAGATTGCCGTCGTTGTCAACGTTCTTCTTGAAACCTTTCCACACATAGAACGTGTTGCATTTCAGCGTCGCGAGGAAGCAAGGATCGAGAAGCGCAAGCCCTGGAAACGCATAGACGGTGTTCGTGAAGCCTGACACCTTCTGCGCCCCTAGCTGGTCTTGGAGCTTCTCGAGGAACGTCTGCCCCTTGGCTCCAGCGGCGACGCCGCAACTGACGAACTTCAGGGTCTTGATTTTCCCTGCTACCGCTGCCACGAACTTGGCCTTGTTATCAATCTCCGTCGCACCAACGTTGCCGATTATGTCCGCGCCGATGTGCTGTAGCCCGTCGCCTACCGCGTGATCGACGATCAGGACGTTCAGCGGGGTGTTCGCGTTCGCGGTGTACGCGGCGTTGATAGCTGCGATAGCATCTTGCAGCGTCTGCACTTTGTCTACTGGGCGATTAAGGGTCCCCTTAGCTATGAGCTTCCCGACTATCTTGTTGGCTATGCCGTGAAACCCGTTGTCGGGCCAGTCGCCAACTATCGCGATGTCCAGTTTCTTGTCATCTGGGACAAGGTTCGTGATTTCAGTGAGATTTGCCTCGTCTTGTGAGATTATGGTCGCGTCGCCGCATGAATGGACCGGCGGGAATGCGGTCGCGAACGTCGGCGTGGAAGGAGCGAACCCTAGCAGCACAACGAACGCCACGAATGCTGCCACGCCCAGGCCCAGCCAGAGCTTCATGTTTCCAATATGCATTGCGTATTCCTCCTGTTATTGATAGGAGTCCATCTTCATGTTTCGTTCAAGGAACCCGTTGGTTCCCATAATCCTAAAGCCTGGCCCCCTCCTTTCGGTCGCGCGGTTGATGTCTGGATTAGACTGAATAGGGCGAGCGCCGAGTTGATCGCTGCGAATACGGGTCGCGGCACGACAAGCAGGCACGTTCAAGCCCATTCCATGCAATCCAACGCGGGGAGAATACCACCGGACGCCCCGAGGCCTACTCGGAGCGCAGTCCAGTATGCAGAGTATCTTCCATGGGCACAGGTTTGTCAAGCAGCCGGCAGTGGGTCAGTTTGAATCCGTGCTAGACTGAGCATCCGCCGACGAGCCGGATCGCCCGTTGGGGTAGCCACCAGTCTCCCCTTGATCCGGGCTCGTCGGCACTTCGCGCGCCTCAAGCAGCATCCAACTCGCCACAGGCGAGCCAGTTGCGCAGCAACTGCCAAGTCGACCGTAAGCTCACCCCCGGCAAACTAAAGCGCTCGCCACAGGCGAGCCAGTTGCACAGCAACTGCAAAGGCGACCGCCAGGCAACCAGCAGAACCGGAGGTGCTGCAAGGTGACCGTAGGGTCACCCGGCGACCGAAGGTCACTCACCCAGCCCGCAGTTGAGCAGCAACTGCAAGGCGACCGCAAGGTCACCCGGCGACCGGAGGTCGCCCGGCTACTGACAGCTATGCCCGAACTGCTGGATCACGCCCAGGATGTCGTTCGGCAGATCGATCACGCCGTCCGGCGCCGTCATGTTCCAGGGATTGGGGCCGCTACTCGCGCCTCGGTCGAACAACACATCGTACGGAGCCGCGCCTTGCGGCGAGAAGCGCTGGATCACGCCGAGGATGTCGTTCGGCAGGTCGATGATCTGGTCGGGCGGCCCGCCTCCTCCGCCAAGCACGTCGTAGAAATCGTACGGGTTAAGATAGTCGCGCAGCCCGCCGAGCGTCGCGTCGGAGCCGTCCTCGCGGATGTCCACGCAGCCGTCGCCGTCCGTGTCGGGACCGCAGCCCGCCAGCATCGCGGACGCGAACACGTCCACCCTGCCCCACCCGTACACGTTGTCCGCGCCGGCGTCTCCCAGGTCGACCGCGCCGCCCGTGATCAGGTTCCTCAGCGCGACCCGGCTCAGCGACGGGTCGCACTCGAGCAGCAGCGCGGCCGCGGCCGCCACGTGTGGCGCGGACGCCGACGTCCCGTAGAACTGCACGCCCGTCGTCTGGCAGGACGGGTTGCCGGCAGCGAAGCCATCCGCGCCCGTAATGCACACGCCGTCTGAAGCGACGACATCCGGCTTCAGCCGGTCATCATCGGTGGGGCCGTTGCTGCTGTACGATTCGATGCTGCTCGGGCTGCCTTGGTAGACAGCGCCGACAGAGACGACTGCCGCGGGAGAGCCACCGGCGTCGCTCTGGTTGGACACGCTTCCGGCGGCGGTGTTGAAATCGAGGAGGTTGCCGTTCACCTGCGCCACGCACCCGCTGCACAACACGAACAGATCGAAGGTCACCTGCGCCGCCGCTCCCAAGTAGTTGCCCAAGTAGATGTCCAAGCTGAGGTCAGATTCGCCGCTGTTGAACACACCACATCCCTCAACGGGGTTGTCGTTGCCGTCCTGCAAGTTGCCGCCGCATGGCGCGATACTGATCCCGTCCCCAACCAGCAGATCGTAATCGTTGCCCGAGGCGCCCCACGGATCGTCCCAGACGACGATGATGCTCGCGAAGCCTCCGGGACTGATCACCATCCGGTTGCTGTCCGCCGGCGCCGGTACCGCGCCCGCATGTACCGTCCCGTCGATCGCAGCGAATTCGTGCGTGTCCCACGAATCCGGGCCGGAGCTGATTTCGGAACCGGAGTCGACGTACGCGCCTTGGTAGTGGCGCCTCGCCAGGTTGCCGACCGATGTGTAATAGCCTTTGATCGGACCGGCGCTGTTCAGCGCGTCCGCCGTGTTCTGCGAAACGAGACTCGTGCCGTCGTAGCGCCCAATGCCGAACCACCCAATGTCGTCGATCACGATGTCCGCGTTCGCGGCCAGACAGTCGACCGCCGCGTTGAAGTCGAGCACAGTCGAGAAGCCAAAGTTCCCGACCATCAGGGCCGCGCCGGGCGCCACATCGTGCACGATCTCAAGGAGCGCCGTGGCTTCCGCTCCCGAAGCACCCGGATCTCCGCCAACCACGTTGCACGTCGACGTGTCGACAGCGGGCAGATCGCCCAGCGCCTGGCTTTCGGCCAGCCCGCCCACGCCGTCAGAGATCACGCCGACCGTCACGCCGGTGCCATCGGCGCCTACGGCCGCGCGGAACTGATCGCTGCTCATCACAGCGTCGCCCTCCGTCTGCACGGTGCCGGCGTGCGTGAACGGATACTCAGGCAGACGAATGCTCGTGATGTTGGGCAGCGCCGCGATCGCGCGCAGCTTCGCGCTTGGCGCCTGCGCCTGCACGATCCGCAGTTCGCTGTCCACGCGCTCGACCGTCACGCCCAGCGAGGTGAGCGCGTCGGGCTGAGCGACATCCTCCACCTCGATGAACACCTGCACATCGCCATCGGGCGTGATCCGCATTCGGTCCGCCCTCACCGCGCCCTCCAGTTCGCGCGGCAGCCTGTCCTCCAGGCCGAGGAGCGCCGGCCGCGATGCCGCGTCGGCGAGCATCACGAGCTGCGACGAAAGTTTCGGGTGTTTGAGGGCGGCTACCTCGCCGCCGTCGCCTCGCACGACGGTCCGGTCAGGTGGGGGCGCCGAAACGGCGGGCGCGGTCGAGAACGCGGCGGCTGCCACTGCCGCGAGGAGCAGGATCCGCGAAGTCTGCCTTGTGAGCCACATGATCTTCACCAGCCTGTCATTGTAACAACAGCCGCGCGCCGCAGGTCAGCCCTACAGGCAGTTATGGCCGAACTGCTGGATGACGCCCAGGATGTCGTTTGGCAGGTCGATCACGCCGTCCGGCGGTCCCATGTTCCAGACGTTCGCGCCGGTCTGCGGCCCGCGGTCGAACCTCACGCCGTATG
>JADFRJ010000186.1 GCA_022561355.1 Chloroflexota bacterium
ACCCACACTACGAACCCATCGCCGACGTCCAGATCTTCTCGGCGCTCGACCACCTCCTCGGCCTGGAGGCGAGCACACAGCCCGTACCCTCCGCCGCCCAGTAGCGCCCCCACCACACCTGATGGCCGTCAAGCAGGTGGCCGTGAACAAAAAGGCGTGGCACGACTACGAGGTGCTCAAGCAAGTAGAGGCGGGCCTTGCGCTCCTCGGTAGCGAGATCAAATCGATCCGCGAAGGGCGCGTTCAGATCCGCGAAGCGTACGCTCGCCCTGAAGATGGCGAATTCTGGCTGATAGGCGCACACATCGCCCAGTACGCACCGGCCGGCAGCGATAGCCACGAACCGACCCGCAAGCGAAAGCTGCTGCTGCACAAGTCGCAGATCCGCGAACTGTCGCGGGCGATCCTCGAGCAGGGCCTCACGGTGGTCCCGCTCCGCCTCTACCTGAAGGACGGCATCGCGAAAGTGGAGATCGCTCTCGTCCGTGGCAAGAAGCGCCACGACAAACGCGCAGCGATCGCGAAGAGAGACGCCGAGCGCGAGATGGCGCGCGCCGTTAGGCACCGCCAGTAGAGCCAGATCGTGGCCACACCACCCGCAGACCCCGCGACGATCGCGCGCGGCCTCACCGAGGCGTTTCCTGAACTCGGCGACGTTGCCGTAACGAAGACGCTAGGTATCGGCTTCAACAGCATCGCCGTCGAGACCGGCGGCGGCCTGCTGTTTCGCGTCGCTAGAACCGAGGGCACCGCAGCTCGATTCGCGATGGAGACACGCTTGCTCCCCATCTTGAGAGCGAGCCTGCCTGTGGCTGTCCCAGAGCCTAGGTGGTTCGCGCCACGCACCAGTCACTTCCCGCTCGGCGTGATCGGCTATCCGAAGATCGAAGGCCGTCCGCTCCAGCCAGGCTTGGTCGACGCCGACAACCTTCCTGAGCTGGCGGACCAGGCTGCCCGCGTGCTGGTGGCCCTTCACAGCGTGCCACGGTCCGAGGTTGCGGACGTAGGGCTGCCGCAGCCCGCAGAGATGTCTGACAACTATCGTTCGCTTGCCCACGAGACGCTGCCCGTGCTCAAGGAGCGGATGGCACCTCTCGAATTCGATCGCCTTGATCTATGGTGGGAGGCGTTCCTCGCGGACGAACGCATGACACAATTCGAGCCCGCCCTCACGCACGGCGATTTCTGGTTCGAGAACATGATCGTTGACGAGGAGGCATCACAGCTCGTCGGGGTCGTCGACTGGGAGCACGCGACGATCGGTGACCGCGCCCAGGACCTGGCAACGCTGCTGCACCTGGGCCGGGGCTTCACCTCGGAGACGCTTCGAGCCTATCGTAGACACGGAGGTCTGTTCGACGACGACGACTGCTACCGCATGGAGCGGCTCTGGGAGCTTCGCGACTTCTACGGCGTCCTCTACGGGATCCGCTTCGACGATGGGGAGGAGCTGGTCGACTCGATCCGAAAACTTCGGGAAGGCCCTGTGTTGACGGCCTCGGACGCGCCGTGATAGCATCAGAGTTAGGAAAGGAGGTGATGCGGATGCATACTAAACGTTGCGTAGGCCTTGCGCCTCGCGCCATCCGCGACTCCTTGGAGGTAGGTATCTCCTAGGCGTCGGTTCCCGGGCCTGGCCCGAGGACGTGCTAGGCGATAGGTCTAGCAACCATGCGCCACCCCGGCGAAGGTCGGGGTGGCGCTTTCTCGTCCGCTGTGGCATGATCGCTCCGCCATGAGCGAAACACTCGACCTCGACCGCCTTCAGACGCTCCTTGAGACGAACTTCGTCGGGCGGAGCGTCACGTATCGAACATCGGTCGAGACGACGATGGCCGTCGCCGCGGAGGAGGCGGCGGCCGGCGCCCCGGAAGGCGCCATCGTCATCGCCGAAGAGCAGACTGCGGGGCGCGGCCGCATGGGCCGCTCCTGGACGTCACCAACAGGCGGCAACCTCTACTTCACGCTCGTGCTCAGGCCAACGTTAGAGCAGCTTCGCTACTTGGCGGTCATCGCGCCGCTGGCGGTCAGCCTGGCCATCGAGGAGACGACCAGCCTATCGCCACGCATCAAGTGGCCAAACGACGTCTTGATCGGCGACCGAAAGGTGTGTGGTGTGCTCGTCGACACGAACCTCACGGGTGACGAGGTCCAGAACGCCTTGATCGGCATCGGCATCAACGTCAATCTGAACGTGATGCTGTACGCCGAAATCCGCGAGATCGCGACAAGCCTGCGCACCGAATTCGGCGAGGAGGTCGAGCGCGAGAAGGTGCTGGCAACAGCCCTCAATCACATCGAAGAGTTGTACAAGCGCCTGCGCGCGGGCGAGGCGGTATCGGTCGGGTGGAAGCAGCGCCTCGACACGCTTGGCAAACACGTTAAGGTCACGATCGCCGGCGGCGAGAGTCAGGAAGGCGTCGCGGTCGACGCCGACTCGGACGGCGCCCTGATCATCCGGCGCGACGATGGCAGCCACGTCCGTGTGGAAGCCGGCGAGGTCACGCTGCGGGACGGATAAACTGTTAACTTTTTTTAGAACGAGCGTTCCGATAGGCTTAGAGCCAGGCATGGGTGCCACATCGCTTCTCCCTGCCCAGCGAGGGTCTGTGAACAAGAACGGTACCGAGAACAACAAGATCAGGCCGGATGACCGGGCTGTTCATGATTGGTATCGTTTCGTTCTGGCGTTTCCTCCACACTTGGTACGAGAGTACCTTGAGCACTTTGGCATCACCGAAAACGAATGCGTCCTTGACCCATTCTGCGGCACTGGCACAACACTCGTGGAGTGCAAAAAGATGGGCATCCCGAGCGTCGGAATTGAGGCTAACCCAATGTCGTTCTTCGCAAGCCAGGCGAAGCTTAATTGGAGCGCCAACCCTGATGGGCTAATGCGGCACGCTACTGACATCGCCGCGCGTGCGAAGCGCCAGCTTTACGCTGATGGACTAGAGGAGTTCAATGGGCTTCCACTTCTCTCGAGTACCCGGAAGCCCAAGACCATCAGGAAACTAGCACCAGAACTCGAAAAGCTCTTACTTAAGAACTCCATTAGTCCTCTTCCGCTACATAGAACGCTCGTTTTGACTGAAGCGCTTGAAGACCATCGGGACGAAGAGTTCTATGCACATGAGCGTCTGGCATTGGCTAAGGCCGCGGTAGCGACGGCCAGCAACTTGCGCTTTGGCCCCGAGGTTGGGGTTCGAGCACCGAAGGATGATGCCCCGGTCGTCGAAGCCTGGATGGATGCATTATCACAGACGGCTGACGATCTTCGCCTCTGGCAGAGTGCCAAGGATGTACCAGCTCGGGTTTGCCATGCAGACGCACGGGACGTTCATAAGGTCCTGCCCGAGAATTCAATAGCCGCAGTCATCACATCACCGCCCTATCCGAATGAGAAGGATTACACCCGGACAACGCGGCTGGAATCCGTACTGCTAGGCCTCTTCAAGAGCAAGGAAGAACTGCGGTCGTTCAAGAAGACGTTAGTGAGATCGAACACACGAAGTGTCTACAAGGAAGACGACGATGATGAGCTGGTAGCGGGCCACTCCCAGATACAGCGAATTGCCAATGACATCGAGGAGCGGCGGATTGCCATGGGGAAGACATCCGGCTGGGAACGGCAGTATCATCGGGTTACGAAGCTCTACTTCGGTGGTATGGCAAGACACCTTGCAGGCATCAGAAAGGTGCTAAGGCCCGGTGCGCGGCTGGCTTACGTGGTTGGAGATCAAGCTTCCTATTTGCAGGTGATGATCCGGACAGGTCAGCTACTGGCAGACATAGCGGCGTCCCTTGGCTTTGTCGTAGAGGACATTGCCCTCTTCAGGACTCGCAGGGCAACAGCAACCCGGGCAGAGTTGCGCGAGGAGGTCGTTCTCCTCAAGTGGGCTGGCGTGCGATGACAGCAAAGTAATGGGCAGCTCCGGCACGTACGTAAGCATCATCGAGCAGATTTTTCTCTCTAGGTTCAAGAAGGGAGTGGCGGAGGTCAGCTTCGAACGAGAGGACATCGTTCGCGCGGCGAAGAAGCTGAAGGTACCAACGCCCAAGAACCTTGGAGACCTTATTTACAGCTTCCGATACCGCGCGACTCTTCCGAAGAGCATTACTTCGAAGGCCAGCAAGGGAAATGCGTGGATTATCCGCCCAGCTGGCCACGGTAAGTACCGATTCGTTCTGGTACCAGACAGGCCATTAGTACCGAATCCGGATCTGGTCTTGACTAAAATTCCGGATTCAACGCCAGGAATGATATCCAAGTACGCATTAAGCGATGAGCAAGCTCTGCTGGCGAGGGTTCGATACAACAGGCTCTTGGACATCTTTACGGGCGTGGCATGTTACTCTCTGCAGAATCATTTGAGAACCACGGTGCCAGGCATCGGCCAGGTCGAAACCGATGAGATCTACGTAGGAGTTGACAAGGGCGGGATTCACTACGCCTTCCCCGTTCAGGCGAAGGGCGGTTCTGACAGATTGAGTGTCGTACAAATCGAGCAGGACCTTGCGCTCTGCAAGCACAAATTTCCGTCACTCGTCTGCCGCCCCATTGGCACCCAGTTCATGACGGCTGACATCATCGTACTCTTCGAGTTCGAGGAGGACGACGACAGTGTGCGCATCGCAGCCGAGCGGCACTACAAGCTTGTTCCCTCTAGCGAGGTCTCAGCTGGGGACTTGAAGCGTTACCGGCAGCGCCTAGGAGATTAGGCAGACCTCCCGACACCCACCTGAACGAGCCCACCCGGCCTTGGTCTGCGCCGCGTTCGTACTCCTGCACGATACGCACCGCGAACGGCGCAAGCGGAATCAGTAAGACCTATCCGAGCGCGATCAGAATACCTGTTACGATGCGGGACATCACGACTCCTCGCTTTCCTCTTCGTCTGGCTTCTCTACGGTGAGGGTGAGTCCATCGACTTCGGTGACGACGACGTCCTCCCCCTCCTCGATTGTTCCTCCGCCGGTATGCGCCCGCCAGCGAGCGCCGTCTAGGAAGACAGTGCCCTCCGGGTTCAGCACGGATCTAGCCACGGC
>JADFRJ010000187.1 GCA_022561355.1 Chloroflexota bacterium
GGGGGTGAGGCGAAGCCTTAACGACGCCCTGGCAAGGCCCGAAATTGTGCGCCTAAGCCGCCACTAAGGAAGGCCGCCAACAGACACAAGGGACGCGGCCTAGATACAAAACCTTGTGCCTTCCACACAATCAGGAAAGCAGCGCCGGCTAAACGCCGCGTAGGCCCATCATGAGGCTGGCGTCTCGACCGCAGCGCGCGGTGTGCGGTTGATCCACCAGCGCGTGCCGATTGCGAGAGCCGCCAGCGGCGGTACCAGCCACCACGAGAACGCCACGACGACGAGCGCCGCGATGGCGATGCCTTCCAGCACCGTGAGCGATGCTTGCCAGGCGTTCTCGAAGGCTTCCGCGGGCGTCAGGCTGCCGCCACCGGAAGCAGGCTCCACGGCGAGAGCCACAGGGCTGAGATGCACCGTGATCGTCGCAAGGTCTGTGAGGTTGTCGAGCAGGTTGATGCGGCCCACGACCTGCTCGATCTGACCGCGGACGGAGTCGAGACGGTCTTGCACCACCAGGATGTCGTTGATCGTCTCTGCCCGTGCCAGCAGCTCCAGGTAGCGTTGTTCCGTCGCGTTGAGCGTTCGCAGGCGCGCCTGCAGGTCGGTGAACTCTTCCGTCACGTCGTTCGCGTCAGAGCTTTCCTGGCTCACCGTCCCCATGCCGCGGATCTCCGCCAGCACGCTCTGGTACTGAGTGCTGGGAACGCGAATCGTCACGTCGGCGAACTGCTTGTCGTCGATGTTGGAGAATGAAGAGTTCGCGACGAACCCGCCGGCCGTCTCCGCGATCCGGATGATCTCCTGGAAGCTGCGGCTAACGCCGTTCTCGCCTTCGAGCCCCAGGTCGACCGATGAACTTTGGATGATCTTGCGGTCTAAGGCGCTACCAAGCTGCTGATTGATGGCAGGCGCGGCCTCATCGGCGCCAAGCTCGCTATCGAAAGCGTAAGCTTCGATGTCGCCGCGCGTGGTGTCGCCTAAGACTCCGGGAGCGCCAGCGCCTTCGTAGAGCGAGAGCTGCTCGTCGTCGCCCGCGGCTTCGCTACTGACTATGTTCGCGCTGTCGCCGTCATCGCCGCCCGGGAGTGCGCTGCTGCACGCCATCGCGAGCATCAGCAGGCCGCCAAGCGCGCCTAGCAGGACGAGTTGTGCACGAGTCATGTGCTGCCTCCTCGGATTCGCGTTGGTGGTTAGACGTTGTAGGGCCTAATTTTGTTCCCGCCTATCTAGGAGGCCTTGCTAGAATGGCCCGTGTCCAAGCGGCCAGACGTAGATGACGAGCTGGTAGATCGCGTTCGCCAAGGCGACTTGGACGCGTTCAACCAGATCGTCGCTGCGTATCAGGACCGGATCTATAATCTTTGCTTGCGCATGCTCGGATCGCCTCAAGCCGCCGAAGACGCCGCACAGGATACCTTCATGTCCGCGTACCGGAATGCAGGCAAGCTGCGAGGCGCAAACGTGCGCTCCTGGCTCTTTCGCATCGCATCCAACACCTGCATCGACGAAGTGCGCAAGCGTCAGCGGCGGCCTCTCGTCTCATTGGATCGTCCCTCGTCAGACGACGACGCTCGTCCAGTAGAAGTCCCGGACGAGGACCCAGGGCCTGAGAAGCGAACCTTGCAAAGCGAGCTACACGATGCAGTCCAGGAAGCGCTGCTTGATCTGCCGGGCGATCAACGGCTCGCGGTGACTCTGTGCGATCTGGAGGGGTTCCAGTATGAAGAGATAGCGGACGCAATGGGGATTTCAGTTGGTACTGTGAAGTCGAGGATCAGCCGCGGGCGCGCCCGCCTGCGAGAAGCGATCCGAGGCCGGCCGGAACTCTTTGAGCACTATCTTCGTCCTATAGATGAAGGCGGTAGGGCGTAGTGAAAGGATGGGGCCGTGTTGTTTTGGCGAAATAGACACGAAGTAGGCGACGAAGAGCTGAACGCGTTCGTCGACGGCGAGCTGGAGGAGTCCGGCCGCCGCCGCGTCGAACGTCACCTAGAGTCGTGCGCGCCCTGCAGCGAGGCGGTAGCCGGGCTGCGGGCGGTCAGCCGTGCGATGAGCGAGCTTCCTGCTGTCCGGGCGCCGCGCTCCTTCGCGCTGCGCGAGGCCGACGTGACTCCAGCGCCCGCGAGCGCGGGGACGGGGCTGTTTGGCAGCGTCCAACCGCTCCTCAGCGGAGTTGCGGCGATCGCGATCATTGCGTTCGTCGTACTGGCCGGATTCGACATAGGCGCCGATTCATCTCAGGGCGACGACTCGGACGCGGCGAGCATCGCTGGCGATGCGGAGTCGCTACAGCTCTCAGATGCACGTCGAAGCGAGGTCGGTGATGGCGATGCTGCACCATCAGTGGACGATGGCGTGCCGGCCCAAGATGCGGGCGCGCTCGGTGATGACGAGAACGTCGTCGGATACGAGTCTAACTTCACTAGCAACGACGACGAAGACGAGCCTGCTGCTCGCGGGGGGGCAGCCCCACCAGAGGAGAACACGGAAGACCCGCAGACGCGCGAATCAGGCCAAGCGCACGCCGGGGACAGCATCGCGCCTGCGCTTGCTGATGACGGAGACGGTATGGGTCTGCGCGTGGCTGAGAGCGTCGCTGCCGCGGTCGCGATAGCCGCCGGAGGGTCCGTGCTTCTCATCCGGTGGCGACGCCGGGCCACCGCCGGCTGATCCGGCGCGCTCCTGTGCTACTATTGCACACGCCTATCCGCGTGGAGCCATAGTTGGGAGTGCGCATGTCAACCAGTCAGTACGAACATATCCTCTATGAGAAGAAGGGCCGCATCGCGGTCGTAACGCTGAACCGGCCCAAGAAACTCAACGCTTGGACACCCCTCATGGAGGCCGAGTTCATCGATGCGGTGAACAAGACGGCGTCCGATGATGACCTCAGCGTGTTGCTGGTCACGGGCGAAGGCCGTGGTTTTTGCGCCGGGGCCGACATCGGTGGGTGGGCGCAGGACATCGCGACGCGAGGGGAGCGCCCCCCAACGTCACCGTTGCTCGCCCGCGATGGCAGCCCGGAAGTGCCGATCGCCCTCAGCCGCGGGAAGCCCGCGATCGCGGCCATCAACGGCCCCGCGATCGGCATCGGCTTGACGATGACGTTAGCCTGTGACATCCGGCTCGCTTCGGACAGGGCAACGTTCTCCGCTCGATTCGTCAAGATCGGCCTCACGCCGGAGTGTGGCAGCACCCGCTACCTGCCTCTCGTCGCGGGCTTCAGCAACGCGCTCTTCCTGGCGCTGACAGGACGGATCATCGATGCGCAGGAAGCGAAGGAACGCGGGTTGATCGACCGCATCGTGCCGCACGACTCGCTTATCGATGAGGCGATGGCGCTGGCGGAGGAGATCGCGGCGAATCCAACGGACGCGATCTGGGGCGCGAAGCGATTGATCCACGAGGCGGCAGTTGAGGGCGATCTGCGCCGCGTGGTCACGCAGGAAGTCAACATGATCCGCGAGCAGCGCCGGCTGCCGGCCCACGCGGAAGCGGTGAGCGCGTTCCAAGAGAAGCGCGAGCCCCGGTTCCACGGCTAGTCTGATGGAACGTTGGGGCCTGACATTTCCGATGGATGGCGTGTCGCTGTCCGCGCATAAAGAGATCCTCCGCCAGGCGGAGTCGCTTGGCTATACGGATGCCTGGACGATGGAAGTCGATGGCATCGACCCATTTGTTCCCGCCGCCCTCGGCCTCTCGTGGACGGAGCGATTGCGATTCGGCACGGCGATTGCGAACGTGTTCGTGCGTGGGCCCGCAACAATGGCACAGGCGGCGGCCGGGGTGAACGAAGTGGCGGGCGGCCGTTTTGTGTTGGGCATCGGCGCTAGCTCGCCAGCGATCGTCGAAAACTGGAATGGCATCGGCTTTCGCAAGCCGTACACGCGTGTGCGGGAGACACTGGCATTCCTGCGTGAGGCCTTCACCGGCGAGCGCGTCAGTAACGAGACCTTAGGGGTGCGCGGCTTTCGGCTGCGCCGTCGGTTTGCCGATGCGCCGCCGATCTTCGTCGGCGCTCTGCAGGAGAAGATGCTGGCGCTGGCGGGCAGCGCGGCCGATGGGGTGATCATCAACTGGCTGGCGCCCTACGACGTTCCGAAAGTCGTCGCGATCGCCAAGGAGGCAGCGCAACAGGCCGGTCGCGACCCTGATGCGCTGGAGGTCGTCTGCCGGATCTTCGTGATCCCGACGGAAGATGAGAACGTTTCGCGCTTCATCGCCCGCCGCTCGATCGCGGGCTATTTCACGACACCCGTCTACGGCGCGTTCCATCGCTGGTTGGGCAGGGAAGAGTCGCTCGGCCCGATGCAAGAGGCGTGGGACGCCGGGGACCGCAAGAAGGCGACGGAGCTGGTGCCGGACGAAGTGATCGATGGCGTGTTCGTCATGGGCAGTCCGCAGGCCTGCCTCGATCAGATTGAGGAGTACTGCAAGAACGGCGTCACCGTTCCTGTGCTGAACTTCATTCCTACGGCAGCCGACCCCGGCGAGTTGCCCGACTTACATCTGAAGACGATGAAGGAGCTGGCGAGACCGTAGGCGCAGCGCTCCCGCGGCGCGCCTAGGCGGCGCGCTTATAGATCGCCGCCCCGGCCATCCGCAGCGCCCACGCGGGCGCAAAGCGCACGAAGATTGCCATCAGGCGCTGGCCTGGCGGCGTCTGGCCGGTGCTCCACGATCCTGCGCGATCGTCTGGGTAGTAGTAGTAGGGTAGGGGCTCCTCGCGGCTGCCCCAGCTCAGTTTGAACCTCCGCAGGCCTTCGTGCTCTGGCTCCGTTCTCCCCAGGTTAATCTCACTGTAGCCGTCCGCCACACCCAGTTCGATGCCCTTCATTTGCAGGAGGTGGTTTGGCCCCAGCGTCTGAAAACGCCTGTCGGAGGCGTTGAACTTGCCGACGAGCTTCTTCCCGTAGGCGAGCATCATGTCTGCCGCGATGACCCGGCCTTCGTACTCGCAGAGCAACAGCACCCCGTTCCCGCCGGAGCTTCT
>JADFRJ010000188.1 GCA_022561355.1 Chloroflexota bacterium
TCGCAACCGCGAAGCGCCTTCGTGTTCGCGGTCTCCTCGGGCGGGGCCACGGGCGAGCCGAAGCCGATGTAGGTCGCCGTGACGAAGGTGTCGAACTCTTCCGGCACGATCGGCCGGATCTCGATGCCCATGGTGCCTCCTCCGTTAGTGGGTAAGGGGCAGTGTAGCATGCGCGATGGTTCTCGCCCTCTAGTTGGGCCGACGCGAGAGTTCGGAAGAGGCGGCGGGGCCTGTACGCGACCCTACGCCGCGGCGGGCTCGCCGTGCCTGGCTGGTATGAGGGCGCGGACGGCGTCCTGTATCGCTTGGGTCGCCTCCGCCGCATCGACACCCTCCTCAAATGAGACCGGCGGCCCGACGTGGACGTGAACGGGGGCGGGCACAGACTCCCAGGTCCCGGGACGGAGGATGTCGGCGGCCCCGTGGATATGGATCGGGAGCACGGGCACGCGCTGGCGTAACGCGAGGATCGCCGGGCCGGGATGGAAGGGGAGCAGCTCACCTGTCTTAGACCGTGTCCCTTCCGGAAACATGAGCAGTGACCATCCATGCTGGAGGAGCCACTCTGAGTAGGCCAGCGCGCCGGAGCCGCCGCCTCGAGTGATCGGAAATGCGTTGTAGCGCAGCGAGAACCAGGCGCTCTTGATCGTCGACGTGTAGAAGCGGTCTGCGGCGGCCACGACGGCCGTGCGATCATACAGAGGCGTCGTGAGGAGCGAGAGAACGATGGCCGTGTCGAAATGGCTGGTGTGGTTGGCGACGATCAGGCCTGGGGCTTGAAAGCGCTCCATGTGTTCCACGCCGTCCAGCGCAAACGGTCGGCAAAAGCGCCGGACGTGTCTTGTCACGACCCAGCGCCGTGCGAGCCGGCGGTAGCCCCGCGCCCAAAAGCTGAGGGCCCAGCGGTGCGGCTCTGCGGCCGTCCTCACTTCACTACGCCCGTTCCTAGAGCCAGTCTTCGTTACCATCTACGTCACCATCCTCTTCACCATCGTCCTACCCCAGAAGAGCCAGACCCTTGCGGACCCATGCGTGCATAGCCAGCCCACCCGAGTTGGCGCCGTCTTTCGCACTCCAACAACAAGCCTGCCGCCAAGAGGCGGCTCCTAGCTGCCGGCGGCCTCGACGGAGTTGGTATCGGTCCCCACGGCGACAGGCGCCTTGGTCACTTTCGAGTGAGTAGGCCCGCCCAACTCAGATTCTTCGCCACGCCTAACGCGCGTGTAAGCCTTTCGTGCTACCTCTTGAGCCACCTCCGCAGTCGCCTCACCAGCCTTGGCGTTCGCCTTGATCACCCGGCGAAGGGCCTCCTGAACATCGGCGCCGAACTCGCCAGCGCCTCCCAAAGCGTCGCGTGCGAACTCCAACCCGCGCTGCTGAGCGCGCCCCTGCGCTTCCACCATCGCCTCAAGGTTTTCGAACACGTTGGTTGGAGCGTCAGCCCATTTCCGAGCCAACGCCACCACTTCCTTCTCACCCTCCCTCGCCTCATCAATGACGGCGTTCGAGAGCTTGTGCCCTCGAGCCTCCGCCGCCTCGACAGCTGTGAGCAGAGCATCGTAACTCTCGTTGAGAGCGTCAAAGAACTTGTCGCGAGTTGTATCGGCCATCAATAACCTCCTTGTCTGAAGAGCCTTACCCAGGTCTAAGGTGTGCGCGTCCCCATGCCGCGCATAATGCCAGATAGACCATTCTAGCCCGGCCATCGGGAGAAAAACCGTGATCGCACACACCGCCCAGCGACGAAATGCGAACGAGCCGAGGCCATCTCCCGAAAGGACAGCGCGCGGGACCGCGTCCTGCCATCTACGCAGAGCTGTGCGAGCGCGAGGACGAGTTCTGCGCGAGGCGCGGAGCTGACCGTTAGCGGCAGCGGGACGGCGAGAGGTACGTGGTGGCCCACGGGCTAGATTCCTCGCTACGCTCGGAATGACAGAAGCGGCGCTCGCAGGACAGGCCTCGCTGCTTGGCGACGGCGCTCATCTCGCGGCCGGCCGCGACGTAGGCGGCTGGTGGCGCGTCTGCTGCTCGGGCAGTTGCCGCTAGGTTTGAGCCTTTCGTGGCTCTCGCCAGGTGAGGTATAACAATCCCAGCGGGGGTACCAGAAACGACGAGCACAACGCAGCAAAGGACTCTGTACGATGCTGACTGCTGATTCCCTTCCCGAAATGCGAGGCGGCGCCGACGTAGCAGCTCACACGAGCAACCTCGTCGAGAAGCTGGCGATTCCGAACGAAACTGTGAAGGCCTGGGTCGCCGAACGCGCAGCGTGGACGGGCGTCGCCGCGGTCGAAGTGATCGACGCCGCGGACGATGACCGGCTCTTGCGGGAGGCGATTGCGGCCGGCGAGCTGATCGACCTCGGAAACGGCACGTATTACGCACACTCCCACCCCAAGGACACAGCCCGGACGGAAGAGCGGACGTTCGTGGGAACGGACGACCCGAACGATGCGGGCCGATTTAACAACTGGCGCCCAGCCTCCGAGCTCCGGCCGGAGGTGGACGCGCTGATGAAGGACGCCTCATCGGGCAAGACCATGTATGTCATCCCGTACCTGATGGCGAACGCTCCCGGCTCTCCGCTCGCGAAATGGGGCATCGGCGTGGAGTTGACGGACAGCCGCTACGTGGCGTTGAGCATGATCCGCATGGCCCGGGTCGGCCAAGTCGCCTGGGATGCGCTCGGCGATGGCACCGATTTCGTTCGGGGCGTCCACGTGACCGGCGACCTCGACAACCTGAAGCGCGCCGCATCGCCAACGCCAACGAGCCCCGACGACCACCGCTACTTCGTGACGCTGACACGCGATCGCGAGATCCTGCACCACGGCTCGGCCTACGGCGGCAACGCGCTGCTGGCGAAGATCGCCCACGGACTGCGGCTCGCGTCGTTCGACGCCCACCAGAACGGCTGGCTCGTCGACCAGATGGGCCTGATGGGCATCGAGAACCTGAAGACGGGCGAGACGAAATACCTGATCGTCGGCTTCCCAAGCGCATCCGGCAAGACGAACCTGGTCATGACGGAGCCGCCGGACGCACTGCGAGACCAGTACAAGGTCCACTTCCTGGGCGATGACATCGTGTGGATGTACGTCGGCGACGACAACCGCATCTACGGCATGAACCCGGAATACGGAGTGTTTGGCGTAGCCCCGGGAACGAACGCGGAAACGAACCCTGCCGCGATGGAAGCCATGCAGGCCGGGAGCGGCACGATCTTCACGAACGTCGCTCGCCACGAGGAGACCAACGAGATCTGGTGGGAGGAGATGACGCCCGGCTATCCAGAGGACGTCAGCGGCTGGCTCGACTGGCAGGGCAAACGCATCAGCGATCGGCCCGCCGGCGAACAGAAGAGCAAGGCCCACCCCTGGGCACAGCGCAACAGCAGGTTCACCTCGCCCCTGACTCTCATCCCAAACATCTCTCCAGAGTGGGACAACGCCAAGGGCGTGCCGATCAGCGGCGTGATCTTCGGTGGCCGCGTGAGCAGCCCGCGAGAGCCCCTCATCCGCCAGCTGCCGGACCCGCAAACGGGCGTCTACGACGGCGCCGTGATGGGTGTCGAGACGACGGCTGCCATCGACGCGCCAGTCGTCTTCCGCGCCGACCCAATGGCCATGATGGGCTTCTACTCCTACCCGGAGCAAGACTTCTTCCAGGACTGGCTCTCGCTCGTGGATCGGGCTGGAGACGAGGCCCCCGGCTTCTTCCACGTCAATTGGTTCGCCAAGGATGAGGATGGAAGATTCATGTGGCCCGGATTTGGTGAGAACTTGCGAGCCCTCATTTGGGCGATCGAACAGCCGGCGCGCCGCCAGGCCGAAGAGCTAGCGAAGGCCGAAACCGACGGGTTGGTGAACGTCACGCCCGCGGGGATCATCCCGACCCCCAAGGCGCTCAACACAGAAGGGCTCTCGATCTCAGAAGAGACCCTTGCGAAGCTACTCACCTACGACCCCAAGCTCTGGGAGACTGAGGTTCCCCGCCGTAACGAGTACCTGGCGCAGTTCCCAAGCCTACCCAAGGCGCTAGAGGACGCGCACGCACGCTTCGTTGACGGCGTAACTAGCTTGTAACGGGCGCGGCTACTTGTTGGGCTGCGGCGTCATACGCAGATACGGCTTCAACTCTTTATAGCCCTTCGGGAAGAGCTTGTCCGCATCTTCATTCGAGATGGATGGCAAGATGACAACGTCATCGCCGTCCTTCCAGTTCGCGGGCGTCGCAACCTTCTCGTTGTCCGTGAGCTGGAGCGAGTCGATGACGCGCAGCAGCTCGTCGAAGTTGCGCCCTGTTGGGGCCGGGTACGTCAGCGTCAGCCGCAGCTTTTTCTTGGGGTCGATCACGAACACGGAGCGCACTGTCGTTGTCGCGTCCGCGCCGGGGTGGATCATGTCGTACAACTCCGCCACCTTCCGGTCCGCGTCGGCAAGCAAGGGAAAGTTCAGCTCTGATCCCTGCGTCTCAGCGATGTCCTTCGCCCACTTCTCATGTGAGTCCTTGGGGTCCACGCTGAGGCCGATCACCTTGACGTTCCTCTTGTCGAACTCAGGCTTCAGCGATGCCAGCATTCCCAGTTCGGTCGTGCAGACGGGCGTGAAGTCTGCGGGGTGCGAGAAGAGTACTGTCCAGCTATCGCCCATCCAATCGTGGAAACTGATGGGGCCCTCCGTCGATTCCTGCGTGAAGTCCGGGACTTCGTCTCCTAATCGTAGTGACACGGTTACCTCCTTGTGCTTTTTGTGCACGAGAAATCCTGCTCGGCTGCGCGCCAAGTTTACGACTTCTGTGCGCGGCCCCGCAAGCTGCGCCGATCAACTCTGCGGCTGCGCGTATTAGAGAAACCGGTGCCGGACAGGCGCCCGCCCGGCTGGGCAGGGCTCGCGCGGCTACGCCCGCTGCTCGTTCGGCGCGCCTTCGCCAGCGATCGCGGCGATCTCGCGGAGCGAATCCACGATGTCGCGGTAGGACT
>JADFRJ010000013.1 GCA_022561355.1 Chloroflexota bacterium
CACTACGCGACGGTGGAAGTACGGTTGCCGTTGTCCTGCCAGACGCTGAGGCGCTAGCGGCCTCCGGACCCAATCGGATGGATGTAGCCTTCCTCAGGCCCGCAGCCGAGGCGGGGCTCCGTCAAGCTAAGGGCGTGGGCGACCAGATACGAGCCGTCTGGCTGGGGTAGCAACCCCGCCCCCCTCCCCCAAGGGAGGTTAGGGCGCCCCGCGAGACAAACTCCCTTAACGATGCCTGCATCGCGAGGCGCCAATCCTCGGTAGGGACGGGGCGGGGCCTCCGCCAAAGTGTCCCATCCAGACTCATATCAAGCATAATCCAACAACATAGAGCTTTTATCCGTAGAATTACCTGTTCCTACCCAAAAAGGGGTGTGAGAACCGCCGCTAACGGCTAACCGAGGTTTCGGCCTACGAGGAGTGCCTGGCAAGCCAGGCGATGGCCGCCGCGCGGCTGTTGATGTCTAGCTTCCCGTAAATGTTCTGCAGGTGATACTCGACGGTACGGCGGCTGATGAAGATCAATTCTGATATCGCCACATTGCTATGCCCTTCCGCCAGCAGCCCCAAGATCTCCCATTCACGAGGTGTAAGATTTCCCGGGATGTCGCCATTGGATCGGTCTGCAAGACGCCTCGGCAGCAGACGCTCAGCCCTATCCCTCATGTAGGTCATCTCAAGCTCGCCGAACGACGTAGCCGCCTGCTCAACGAGCGCGAGGCCTCGCTTGCGATCGTCGCCCTCACGACGCTCAAGCAGCATCACGCCGTACTGGTATCGGCCGACCGCGAGGAAGCAGCGTTGCCCATTCTCCTCGCAGCGCTCCATGCTACGGACGAAGCACGCTTCGGCCGCGGGCCAGTCCTCTAGCAGTGCGTAGGCGCGCCCCAACTCAATATCCACGCAGTGCCAGTCGAACATCCCGCCCGAATAGCGCTGGAGCGCGTCCAGCCATTGAGCAACGCTTTTGTCGCGCAGTGTCACGAGCGTGGCGGTCAGCGGCAGCGCCGTCGAGAGCCAGAAGAGCCCTCGCCCATCGGAGGGAAGGAGTTCCTTGATCGCGTTCACGATGGGGATGGCCCCATTCTTGTCGCCGCCCTCAGCCAGCAAGACCGCCTGGAGCGGTTCGTTCCGAAGGGGGCTCGCATCCGGCAGCAGGTCTTCAGTATTCGCCGGGCCGTCCCGCCAGATGTGTTGGAGCGCGATCGCTCGCTGCGCGCCCTGGCCGTAAATTGTGGAGCCACCCATCTGCGCGCTCATCGCGTCAAGCCGCTCTGCCTCCCGCAAGGCCTCCGGCCAATCGCCCTCGTGCGTCAGGAGGACGGTACGATAGGCGCACAACTCCGCCATGGCCGTGAGGCGAGAAGACCGCTCGGCCAAGACGACACCCTCAGCCCAAGCTTCCCGGGAGCGTGTAACATGCCCTAGCAAGTACGCGGCCACAGCCTGGTCAGCGGCGATCTGGCTCGCCGTGCCATCATGCCCGATCTTGATGAAATTCGCCCGGCATTCGTCATAGCTCCGCATCGCTGCCTCAGGGTCGCCGATGCCCCAACTATGGTGCTGCGCGGCCACATGATAGGCGATCGCCTTCGTCTCCGCGTTAAGACTCAACTCCTGAAGCCTCTCTGACCACGTAGCCGCTTCCTCAAACCGGCCGTCCACAAGCGCCGCCATCGCATGCGCCCCGGCCAGCGCAACGTACGCGCTTGTGCGCGCGGCAGGCAGGCTCGTCAATGCCTCCCGCGTTGTGGTGGCCGCCTCACTCCACCGTCCGAAGCGCAACAGCGTGGTAGCAATCCAGCGGCTGCAATCGACCTGACCCTCCTGATCGTCCAGTGCTTCGTAGATCGCTAGCGCGCTGCGATAAACCGCCAACGCTTCGTCCGGATGCCCCAGCATCGTCTCCGCGTACCCCTCTTCGAGCAGGAGTCTTGCGCGGAGTCTTGGGGTGTCAAACGGTAGCCTGTCCAGTGCGGCGTTCCCAGCCTGCGCGAGCCGGCGCATCTCGTCCGGCGCAGACAGCGCGCGCGCCTGCCGCGCGCCCAGCTCGCAGAAGTTCGCCGTGTGGCCGGCATCAGCGAGCCGCCCGGCCGAGATCAGATGGTTCGCGATCTCACGCGCATGCCGAGTCGCTCCGGCCCCGTAGCTCCGTTCCAGAGCCGACGCGACGCCCGCGTGGATGGCCAATCTGTTTGCGGCAGGGATGCCAGCATAGATCACTTCGCGCAGGAGCGGATGGCTGAACGCCAGCACGCCAGGCGCGACCTCCTCAATCACGGCGGCAGTCGTCGCCTCCGAGAGAATCGCTGACAGCTCGGCCCGTTCGAAATTCGCGACATCCTCGATCAGCAGCAGGTCGAAGTTCCTCCCTACGCAGGCCGCCAGTTGCAGCAGGTAGTGACACTCGCTGCTCAGCGCGGAGATGCGGTCCGCCATGATGTCGCGTACGTTGTGTGGCAGGTCTTGACGAAGCGCCTCTCCGAGGCCAGCCGGCGTTTGCAGCGCGACTCCATTACTCGCGAGTTGCCTGCCGATCTCTTCGATAAAGAGCGGATTGCCCTTGGTGAACTCGCAGAGCTCCCGCGCCGATGAAGCTGGTATCGGAGTTCCAAGGACGCTCTCCATGAGCGCGCGCGTGTCTTCCCAACCCAATCCGGCTAACTCTATCTCTACTAGACTCGAACTCTGAAGGGCCGTTAGCGCACGCTTGAGGGGAGCATCTGGCTGGGCCGCAGTCCCACGAACCGCCCCCAGAACCATGAGCGGCAGCTCTTCCACCTTGCGACAGATATACAAGAGCAGATCGAGACTGCTCGCGTCGGCCCACTGTACGTCGTCCAGGACGAGGACCACCGGCGGGCCTGCCGCGCACGCCGCTTCCAGGAGGAGCCAGACCCCCCGCCACAGACCATACTGGTCCTCCGCGTCGACTGGTGAAGCGTCTTTCAGCCCGAGAGCGCCCGCGATCTCTGGGCCCAACGTTGCGAGTTCTCTAACGTGTGGGTCGTCCAGGTCCAGGCCACCCTGCAGCAACCGCGGCTGAGCTTTGAGGAGCTGGGAGAGGCACTCTTGGAAGCCAACATGCGCGGGAACGTGGGGCGATTCGTACCACGTTCCCCTGGCCACCGTGCACCCGCGGCCCCCGGCAAGCTCCGCACAGCGTTGGACGAGCCACGTTTTGCCGACTCCCAACTCACCGTGAACGCAGAAGGCGGAGCCTTGATCTCCGGCGGCATCTAGCCGTTCCAGGAACATCGCCTGCTCTGCCTGTCTGCCCAAGAACTCCATACGCCCTCGCTCGCGAAACGCCAGACCCGGCTCAGACACCTATAGCGCGGAGCTAGACAGCTCGCCGGGCCTCTAACTTTACACTGTTGCGGGATCTGTTGTTGGGCGAAGTGTACCTAGCACGAATCTGACAGTACATCGGCCAGATGGCCTATGTGTGGTACGCGCCGGCATGGCTTGCCTAAGGGCTATTCGAGTTCGAAGTGAACTCTGAGTGAACTCGGGCCGCCGGGGAGGAGCATCTCGCCAGCGTTGTCATCCAGAATCGCGACGCTCCGGATTTTCGGAAGCAGCATGTTTAGCGCAATGCCGCCCTCCAGGCGAGCGAGAGGCGCGCCGACACAGGAGTGGATGCCGAAGCCAAACGCGAGGTGTTTATTGCTGCCGCGATCGAGGCGGAACTCCTTCGGGTTCTCAAAGACGTCCTCGTCACGGTTAGCGGACGCGAGCAGCACAAGAATGCGGTCGTCCTTCGCGATCTTCTGGCCGCGCAGTTCGAGGTCCTTTGTCGCCCTGCGGATGGTCGCCTGGAACGGCGCATAGTAGCGCAACGCCTCCTCGACAGCGGCAGGTATCAGGTCGAGGTCCTCTTTGACCTGCTGGAGAGCGTCCGGGAACTCCGAGAAGGCGCGCATGGAGTTGATGATCAGACCTGTCGTCGTCTCGTTCCCGGCGACTAAGAGCAGCACACAGAACATGAGCAGCTCATCTTGCGTCAGCTTCCCCTCGTCGGTCTCGATGTGGACGAGTGCGCTCAGGAGGCTTTCGTCGGGCTCGTTGCGCAGCTTCTCGAGCCGCTTGCTGAAGTAGGCGTCGAACTCAACCCGAGTGCCTGCCACCCCGCTATCGTCCCCATTCAGCAGCGCCGGGCCGATGTTCTGGATGATCACGTCTGACCAGCGCTTGAACGTCGCCATATCGCCGTCCGCGACGCCCAGCATGTTGGCGATGACCATGACCGGCAGCGGATATGCCAGCGAGGCGACGAGGTCCGGGTCCTCCTTAGCCAGCATCTTCTCCACAAGCTCTTCGCAGTAGGCCTGGATTCCTGGGCGTTGCGACTCGACAACCCGCGGCGTAAACGCCCTCCGGATTAGGCCGCGCAGCCGCGTATGGATGGGCGGGTCGTTGAAGATCATGCCGGTCGCCGGCTCCTCGCCCGAGATCGCCTTCGCGCCCACAATAGAGGAGAAGGTCTCCCAGTCGCGGAGGATCATGTCGACGTCCTCGTATTTAGCGACGGCCCAGAACGTATCGCCTAGGCGGCTCACCGGAGCTTCCCGCCGCATACGCTCATACGACTCGTAGGGATCACTGCCCGCCTCAGCGCCAAACACACCTTCGTATTGTGTCTCAGTAGTCATGCTGCCTCCGTGGAGCCATAGTGCGATTACTTAGCGGTCTTGCCAAGAGCCAATTGGCCTGTTAGGGCCCTGCACTATGCAGACTCAGCTTAGTATGGCACACCGCACCGGGGAACGCTCCTAGGCCATGCGTGGTTGCGGCGGAAGGTTGCTGCGTTCGCCGGTTCCAGCCGTGAACGAAGCGTAGCGTACTGGACTGGTGGTGACGGCCACAGCCAACTTGACGCTCTATTACGGCACTCAGTAAGCTTCGACGGCTAGGAGCGTGTCACGTATGAATTTCGGCCTAACTGAAGAACAGGAAGTACTACGCAGCGTAACTAGGCGGTTCCTTGATGAACGCGCACCGATGGCGACCGTTCGCGAGATCATGGAGTCGCCGGACGCGTTGGATGAGAAGCTCTGGACCGGCATGGCTGAACTGGGCTGGCTCGGGCTGATCATCGACGAGGACCACGGGGGCGCTGGCCTAGGCTGGGTCGACCTCGTTGTCCTCCTGGAGGAGACGGGCCGCGGCCTGCTGCCATCGCCCCTCATCTCCACGTCGCTGGCAGCCGCCGCAATTTCCGAATTCGGCACGGACGCGCAGAAGCAGCGCTACCTGCCATCGCTCGCCGATGGCAGCGCGATTGGAACGCTCGCGGTGCTCGAGGAGAGCGACATCGTCGGCCCCGACGGAATCGCGCTGTCCGGCAACCCGGACGACGGCGGGTACCGCCTGAGCGGCACCAAGCGGTTCGTTCACGACGCCGTAGCGGCCACGGTCTTCATCGTGCCGTTCCTCGCGGGCGGCAAGGAGATCACGTTGGGCATCGTCGAGGCGAACGCGGAGGGCGTCACGCCCAAGAGCTACGCGACCATGGACGAGACGAAGCGCATGGCCGATGTCGCGTTCGACAACGTGCTGGTCTCGTCAGACGCCATCCTCACCGGAGACGGTACGGCAGCGCTCGCTCGCATGCTGGACCTGGCGGCTGTCGCCGTCACGGCGGAGATGGTCGGCGCGATGGACAAGGACCTAGAGATCACCAGCCAATACGCGAAGGACCGCGTTCAGTTCGATCAGCCCATCGGCAAGTACCAGGGCGTCAAGCACCCGCTCGCCGAGATGTACGTGGACGTCGAGACCAGCAGGTCGCTGCTCTATTACGCCGCCTGGTGCGTCCAAGAACAGCCTGAGAGCCTGCCGCTGGCAGCCGCGCGGGCGAAGGCGTACGCGAGCGAGTCGTTCGTCCGCATCGGCATCGATGGCGTGCAGCTGCACGGCGCCATCGGCTTCACGGCGGAGTACGACATTCAGCTCTATCTCAAACGCTCCAAGTGGGCGCTGCCGGCGTTCGGCGACGCCGACCACCACTACGGCCGCGTAGCTAGCCTGGGGGGCTACTAATGGATTTCAACCTGACGCCGGAAGAGGAAACGTTCCGCGACGAAGTGCGCTCGTTCATCCAGGAGCACCTCTCTCCGGAGGCTCGCAAGGACCCGGACTTGATGGCGAACTGGCTCAAGAGCGTCCGCGAGAAGCGCTGGGTGGGCTTCAACTGGCCCCCCGAGTACGGCGGAGGCGGTGGGGGCATCATGGAGCAGGTCATCCTCAAAGAAGAGATGTCGAAAGCAGGCGCACCCCCGCTCGGCACGTCCATGATGGGACTCCAGTGGGTGGGGCCGGCGATCATCGAATACGGGACCGAGGAGCAGAAGAAGCAGTTCCTGCCTGACATTCTGGACAGCAAGTACCAGTGGTGCACGGGCTACTCGGAGCCGGGCTCCGGCAGCGACCTCGCCTCCCTCCAATGCAAGGCTGTGCGCGACGGCGATGAGTACGTGGTCAACGGCCAGAAGATCTGGACGTCTGGCGCATCCTACTCCAAGTGGATCATCCTGCTCACGCGCACCGATTCCAGCGCGGAGGACAAGCACGAAGGCATTACGTGCCTGCTCGTGGAGATGGATTCCCCAGGCGTCGAAGTGCGGCCGATCAAGAACATGGCCGGCAGCTCACACTTCGCGGAGGTCTTCTTTGACAACGTTCGCGTTCCCGTGAAGAACCTGCTCGGCGAAGAAGGAAAGGGCTGGGCTGTCACGGTGTCCGCGCTGGCGCATGAGCGCTCCGGCATCTCGGAGGTCGCGGGGCTGATCAGCCAGCTCGCGCAGGTCGTCGAGCTGGCGAAGCGAACGCAGCGCAACGGACGGCCCGCCTCGGAGCACCCCGGCATCCGCCGCCGCCTCGCCAAAGCCGACGCCATGATCGAAGGCATGCGACTGAACGGCCAGCGCTTCCTCACGAAGCAGCTCAAGGGAGAGAAGCTCTCCAGCGAAACGTCGATCAACAAGCTGCACCGCGCGTTCCTCGCGATCGAGTTCGGCGAACTCGCTCTGGAGATTCAGGGCAGCGCCAGCCAGTACACGAGCCGTCCTGACGATGAGGATGATGACGATCTGGGCCGCTGGGCATCCGGTGCTCTGGGCTGGCCGGCCGTTGTGATCGGCGGAGGCACGCCAAACATCCAGCGCAATATTATCGCGGAGCGCATCCTCGGCCTGCCCAAGGACTAGCCGGGCGCGGCGGCAGTCGCACGCGCACTCCAGCAGAGTCGCGCTGCCGGTGAATCACCGATATGACGACCGAGAACGTCCAGCTCTACAGAGACCCCGGTCAGCCGGTAGCCGCGCGTGTAGACGACCTGCTCGCCCGCATGACGCTGGACCAGAAGCTGGCGCAGGCCGGCTGCGTCTGGTCGACACGACTCATCGAAAATGAGATGGTTTCGGACCAGAAGGCGCGGGAACTGCTCGCCTTCTTCGACCAGCAGAAGCGCTTCGTTGTGGAGCCAGGCACGGTCGAGGTGATGGCCGGCGCATCCTCAGAAGACATCCGCGCGACCGGCGCGTTCGAGATACAAGGTGATGTGCGAGCGCTGAGCACGGCCGAAATCGTTCCAACGTCGGCGGAAGTCAACTAAGCGCCGCCCTACCCTACCCCGGCCCTCTTCTAGCAACGCCTAAGCGCAAGACGACCCAGTCCTCCAGCGCTTCTCACCTAAAGAGACCCGCTCAGGTACGTCGCCAGCAGCCACAAGCGGTCTAGCCCGCGCGACGGCGCCAGAGCTGGAAGCCAGCGAGCGCGATGAGCACAACCGCCATCACCACCAGCGCCGCCCAGTGGATCAGCAGGTCGCTTGACCCGAACCCGGCATCAAACTCTTCCTGGTATGGGATGCCGGACGTGATCTTGATCGCCTCGCCAGCCCAGCGCGTGGTTGTGAAGTTGGAGATAAACTGGCCCGCCGAGCCAAGGCTGGGCCCACCAATAAAGATCATCTGTGGGATCAAGATGATCGGTACCAGGCTTTGCGCTCTATCGGGATTGCCGACAGACGCCGAGATGAGCAGCCCCATGCCAAGAGCGGCGAACGCCGCCAGGGCGAGGCTGATCCAGATCTCCAACGGACCCCACATGAGAACGCCGGACGATGGCATGTCCACCCTCAGGGCGAGAATGGCGATCAGGACGGTCGTCTGCACAAGACAGAGGGCCGCCAGCACAATCACTTTCGACATCAGGTAGGGCAGCACACGCAGGCCGGACAGCCGGTCGCGCAGGAAGATCGGCAGCTCCTTAACGATCTCTCGAGCCGCGTTGAACGCTCCGAACCATGTGGCTGCCACGACGGCCATGATGATCAGCGGTGCGGCGAGTTTGGCTGCCGGGATTCCAAACGCGGCGGCCTGGTCGATCGCCTCCTGCGGCGGGGGCGCGAAGTCCGTCGATTTGGCGACGAGCGCCAGCAGTACTGCGATGATGGGCGCCTGCGCGAGCAGCACCATCAGCGTAGCTCTGTCACGCCACATCGTTTCCGCGTAGCGTTGCACCGACACGGAAAACTGGCGCCCGATCGAAACGGTCGACTGCCTGCGGCCTACGACTACTGTCTGGCTCTCAGGTTCCTCATCCTCCGCCTCTTTGCCGCCCTCCTCCTCTTCTCGATGTGTGAGCAGCGGCACCACTTCGGTCTTGTAGTGTTCTGATTCCTCGAATCGCTCCTGCCAAACCTCCGAGTCCTCAGCTTCTATCTTGGGATACACCTCCGCAAGGTCGTCGACCTCGAAGTACTCCAGCGCCTGTTGCGGAGGCCCGATGTACGCCACTTTTCCGCCCGACGCGAGCAACACGAGGCGGTCGGCCGCCTGAATCCCTTCAACGTCGTGTGAGATGACGACGACCGTACTATGCTCCTCGGCCATCCCGCGGATGATCTGCGTCACACGACGCGCCAAACCAGGGTCGAGTCCGGACGTGGGCTCGTCGAGGAAGAAGAGCCCCGGCCTGCCGATCAGCTCCGCCGCGATGCTCGCGCGCTTCTGCTGGCCGCCGCTGAGGCTACCGAGTGTGACGTCACGGCGGTGATACAGGTCCAAGCTGCGCATCACGTCGTCGACGCGTTCGTCCAGCTCTTCGCGACTCACATCTGACGGAAGCCGCAGACGGGCAACGTAGTGAAGCGCCCGTTCGACAGGGAGCGTAAGCGGCAGAATGTCTTTCTGCGGTACGTAGCCTAGCAGCGGCTGTAACGCGTCGAACCGCTCGTACAGGTCGGCGCCGTTCACCATGATCCGGCCGCTCGATGGCGGGATGATGCCCGTCAATGCGTACAAGAGCGTTGACTTGCCCGCGCCGCTTGTCCCCGCGATCGCCAGCACTTCGCCGGGATTCGCGCTGAACGTGATGCCGTCCAAGATCTGTTTGCTTCCGATCATCCGGCTGACGTGGTGGGCTTCGAGCTGTACGGACTGGCGGTCGTCCTTGTACTCGATCGTGTCATCGCCAAACTCGATCTTGAACGGGCCCACCCGTACGATGTCGCCGACAGCGATCGCTTGGTGGTGTACGCGCTTGCCGTTCACGTAGATACCGCTCGAATGCCCGATTTCCGATATTGTTGGTTGGCCGCCAACAATATCCAGCCGCGCATGATGCCGGGACACCATCAGCGCCGGCAGGATCAGATCGCAGTCGGTTGAACGACCCAGGATCAGCGTCCCGTTCGCGGGGAGGTCCAGACGCCACACCTTATTCGCGGCGCTCGCCTCCTCCGTGCTCGTGCCGGGTGTCGCGCGCAGGTCGCCGATGACGATGCTGCGCGGGGCCTCATAGACCAACGTGACCGCGTCTTCCGTACCCGGTCCGATCTCGAGTTCGTCGCCGGGCTGCAGCAGATAGTCGTCGACCGGCTTACCGTCCAGCAACGTTGACAGGCTCTCACTCAGCTGGTGAAATCGGAACGAGCTTCCTTCGCGCACGAGGCGTGCGTGTACGTCGTCGATGGCATCGGAGTCGATCGTCACCTCGTTTTTTGCGAGGCGGCCGATCGCAAGCTCGTCCTCAATCAGCGGCACCACCGTCTCACCATGAGACGTGGTGATGTGCAGGAGCGCGGCGCGCTCCCTCCCGCTCACTGGGTTGCGAGAGCCAGCAGCGGAAGCGCCGTCTACCTTCTCGTCGCTCATGAGGCCCTAGTGTAACCACAAACCGTTAGGTCATGCTTAGCCTCGCTTCCAACAGTCCGTTCCTATACCGTTCTTCTCATGCTCCAGGCAGTTACATCCGCTAACTTGGGCGGTCTACCCTCGCTCTTTGCGAAACTGCCAGGTCTGCACGGCTGCCTGCAAGCCGCGCTGGAAGGCGCAATGGGTCTCGTCTTCGCGGACAGCCCTGAGCAGCCAACCATGGCGCTAATTAAGCTCGACTTTTACCTGCTGGGAGGCGACGCCGGTGCGGCAGACGCCGAACGAACCGTCCGCGGCTTCACATTGCCCGCAAGCGTCATCGCGGACACCAGTTGGGAACCACTGCTGCGACGCGTCTGGGGCGACGCGCTGCTGACGCGAACGCGCGTCGCGTTTGGCCCCGGCGGCTGGGACCGCCAGCGGCTTCGCGCGTTCGGCGACGCGCTGCCGGACGGTATGACGGTTCGCAGGATCGGATCGAGAGACGTACGCGGCTTTGGAGAGCTTGCTGAATCGCTCGTCTACAACTTCGATTCGCTGGACGACTTTGTGGAGCGCGGCGTTGGGTTCGGCATCGAACATGAAGGCCGCTTTATCTCCGGCTGCTCATCGTTCGCCATCAGCAGCCACAGCCTCGAATTCGAGATCCAGACCCACCCCGGCTACCAGCGACGTGGCTTCGCCAGCGCGACCGCCGCGGCCATGATCGAGCACTGTCTCGATAACGGGCTGGAGCCATGCTGGGACGCCCACAATAATGTGTCGGTAGCGCTCGCAACCAGGCTTGGATTCGTCGACCCAACCCCTTACACCGCATACACCCTGGCGTCAGATGCCCTGCCGCTCTGATCAGCGGCCATGTCGACCCTCTCGGGCCACCTTCTTTGACAGAGACGCTCATTACCAGTAGTATCAGCCGATGCTACGGCTAGCACTCCTCACCTTCGCCCTCGCCGCCTCACTCACGGCCATGATCGTAGTCATGGCCGCACCGGCAGGCGCCGGGCCCACCCCATGCGCGGACGATGGGTTGGAGGACGACGACACGCCGGCGGCCGCGACCACCATCGGCCTCCCGTTTAACAACACCAGTCTCATCGTCTGCGAGTTCGATGACGACTGGTTCGCCTTTGCGCTCAACGAAGGCCAGCAGATTCGCGTCGACGCGACGTTCGTCCACAGCCCTGACGACGATGTCGACATGTTCCTTTACGGCCCAGACGGCGCGCAGGTCGCACTGGCGATCGGCGGCGCGGATAACGAGGTGATCCTTCACACCGCGCAGGACGGCGGGACGTACACGCTGCGCGTCAGCCTGTTCGTAAGCGATGGGCCACGACAGCCGCCGCGATCGACTGAGTACGAACTCACGATCGTCAAGTTGGCTGGAGAACCTACTCCGGCTCCGCCGTCCGGCACACCGGAGGCAACGCCCACACCGTCACCCACCCTCCCCGCAGGCTCAATCGTGGTCGAGAAGCTGATCAGGATCCTCGGGACTGACAACGCCGCGCTCTGGCCACCCGGACCCGGCTGGGAGATGCGCCTGTTCGCGGGCTCGGGGTGCCAAGGGGACCCCGTGATGACAGATGTGACCGGCGAGGACGGCCGTGTGACGTTCGCCGTCCCTCCGGGCGAGTACTCCATGGCCGAGGTCATGCGGGACGGATGGGAGCGGACGAGCGAGACGTCCTGCCAGGACGGCTTCGCACCGCCGGGCGAGCGCCTCACGCGGACGTTCGTCAACCGGCGCATCCCGAATGGGGACGTGAACGGAGACGGCCTAACCAACGCCATCGATAGCGTG
The DNA here is from genome assembly GCA_022561355.1 of Chloroflexota bacterium. Taxonomy (GTDB): domain Bacteria; phylum Chloroflexota; class Dehalococcoidia; order DSTF01; family RBG-16-68-14; genus SZUA-185. The sequence continues at coordinate 11,971 of JADFRJ010000013.1, forward strand.
CTGTTGCTGCAGATCTCCGCCGGACTGCTTCCCCGAGACGCGCTGGCGGAGGTCGATCGCGGCGACGTCAACGATGACGGCGAGATCAATGCTCTCGATGCGGCGCTGGTGCTTCAGTTCGAGGCTGGATTGATAGACCGCTTGCCCACCGGTGCCAGCTAGCTACGAGCACCAGCCACCTCCACTGTAAGCATCCCCACAACCAGCTTCGCGGTCTGTCCGCTATAGTCGAACTAGGCGCGGATGATGAGCCATCACGACGGAGATGAAGAGCGCACTGACTGGCCGAAGCGGCTGACCGACGCGGCCACGACCGGGCCCACACTCGTCTTGAGTGGCGGTGGCGCGCTGGGCGCGATGCAGGCCGGCTTCCTCCGCGCGCTCGTTCGCACCGATTTCCGGCCTTCCCTCATCATCGGAACCAGCGCAGGCGCGCTCAACGGCGCCTTTCTCGCCTTCAACCCTGACGAGGACGGCGTCGAGAAGCTAATCGAGATCTGGCGAAGCCTACGAGACCGCAGCCTGTTTCTCTTCAATCCGCTCCGTGTCGCGTATCAGGTCATGTCGAAGCAGTTGTGCCTGACGAACAGCGACCTCCTCGAACTGCTGATCAAGGACTATGCTCCCCAGGACGACTTCTCCGCGACGAACGTACCGCTCTGCATCACAACGACGAACCTGACGGCTGGCCGCAAGGAGGTCATTCACGAGGGCCTTATCTCGAAGGCGCTGCTCGCCTCCACGGCGCTCCCGGGTATCTTCTGCCCCGTCGAGATCGAAGGAGATCTGCACGTCGACGGCGGCATCCTCGCGAACCTCGACCTTGAGACGGCCATTGACCTTGGCGCGAAGGAGATCCTCGCGATCGATCTCTCACGCTGCGTAGATGGGCATCGTCCTGACAGTGTTGTCGGCGTCTGGATGCAGACGCTGGATGTGATTCAGCGCGACCGCGTCGACCGCGAGATGGACAGGCTGGAGAACAGAGCACACATCACGCTCATCCAGCCGGTTGTGGAGTCCAGTGTCTCGCTGACGAACTTCCTGGCTGTTGATCGGCTGCTGGAGGAAGGCGAGCAGCTCGGCGAAGACGTCATCCGCGAGTACCAGGCTGCGGACGGCCGCTTCCAAGCCGGCATCATTCATTCGCCACTCCACATCCACAAGTAGCCTGCTGTGCAGTCAGACATTCCAAACGTCGATTCCGGCTCATTGCCAGCCGTCACCCGGGACCAGATGCGGGAAGTAGACCGGCTCATGATCGAGGAGTACCGCATTCAGCTCATGCAGATGATGGAGAACGCGGGCCTGCAACTCGCGCGGCTGACGCGGGAATATCTCGACGGACTGATCGACGGCCAGCGTGTCCTCGTGCTCGCGGGCCGAGGCAACAACGGCGGAGGCGGGCTCGCGGCGGGACGCAGACTGGCGGCGTGGGGGGCGGACGTCTCAGTCCTGCTTGCGACTGACCTAGACGCCGTTGAAGGCGTACCGCTTCAGCAACTCGAGATCCTGCAACGCATGGACGTCCCGGTGCGGCAGGTTGCGGAGACGCTCCCTGAACACGATGTCCTGATCGACGCGCTGATTGGATACGGCCTCCAAGGCTCACCACGGGCGCCGGTGAGCCGGATGATCGATGCGGCGAACGATTCCACGGCTCCTATCGTGAGCCTCGACGTGCCAAGCGGCGTCGATGTCGACACAGGCGAGGCGCCCGGGAGCGCGATCCGCGCCTCGGCGACTCTCACGCTCGCGCTGCCGAAAGCCGGGCTGCTCCGGCCCAAGGCGGGGCGCTTCGTCGGCGAGCTCTACCTGGCCGATATCAGCGTGCCAACGGAACTCTACAAGAACATGGGGCTCGGCTCTCCCCAGCCCTTCGCCGCGGGCCAGCTCGTACGGGTTACCGGCCTCCTGTAAGCTTCTCCGCCATCGCGCGGATCTGGGCGATGTGGTCGCCGTCATGGATACGCTGGAAGACGGCCCACTCCCGAGCGTTCATCGGGCCAAAGATGTAGTGCTTGAAGGACACGTCCAGGTTGGCGGAGTCGAGTTTGGAGATCGTTCCCAGTAGCTGTTGGTGGACCGTTTCAGCAGCCTCCCGAGCGGCAGCCAGCGTCTCGAAGCTTAGGTTGGTGATCCCGTCCTGAGCGGGCTCCTCCTCCCACTCTGGACCGATACCGGGCGGCCTGGTCCCGCCGGCGAGGCTCTCGCAGAGGCCGGCGCATACCTGCTTCGTGGTCACCACATGGGCCATCGCGTCTAGGACGGACCAGTCATCGCCGGAGGGCTTTCGCTTCGCCTGCGCGTCGGTCAACGGCGCTATCGCATCCAGGACCTCGTCGTGACCTTCCTGCACTACCGCCGCAATTTGCGCTGGTTCCTTCACGGAATGTTCGGCGATGAAGGCGAGCGCCCACTCCTTGGTTCGCTCAGGGATGTTCGCCTTCAATACTCCCTCATCGTCAGGGATGTACGTTATCTGTAGGTCCATACGTTTCTCTCGTGTCCCATAGGCGCAAACGTCTCTACCAACGTCCCGGCGCGTTGGAACTATAGCATCACTCTCACCTGCAACGCCTCCTAGCAATCGGCGTTTTCACTGGTATAATTCGCCGCACTAGTAGCTATGGTTGAGACGAGAAGGCAATCCCTCTGGCGCACGCCGCCGGCTATCATCGCCGTGCTGTTGATGATCATCGGCGTTTGCCTGTTGCTCACATCACAGGCCTCCGCCGCGCCATCCGCCGGGGGTACGCCAACCATCAGTGTGAGCACGATCCAGGTCGGCGTGGGTGGCCAGGGCACGGCGGAACTGGTCGTCAGCGGTGTCCCGTCTGCAGGCATCGGCTCCTGGACGGTCGACGTGTCCTACAACAGCGGTGTCGTATCGGTCGCCGACTGCACTGGTCTCTTGGGCGGAGTCTGTAACGCTAACCTGGGGCCATCGCTCATGCGGGTCGTAGGAGCCACGGCCGGCGGGATATTCACCACATCGACGTTGGCGACGATCACGTTCACCTGCAACGCGTTAGGCACCAGTGTCACGGGACTCAGTGTCAGCCTGCTCGCCGATACTGACATCAGCGATCCACAGGAGTACTCGCCGATCGTCATCAACGGCAGCGTCGTCTGCGTCGAACTACCGGACACGCCAACGCCAGTGCCGGCTGACACGCCTATTCCACGGCAGCGGACTGACACACCCGTCCCTAGGCGGGCGACGGACACGCCAGCGCCAGGCGAACCGGCCGACACGCCCGTCCCTGGCCAGCCCACCAACACGCCGGCGCCAGGTGAAACACCGGATGATAGCGAACCAACGCCGGCTACCGGCACACCGGAGGGGACGCCGGACGCAACGCCATCCCCCACGCTCACGTCAGAGGTCCTCGGCGTGACCACCCCGGGAGCCTCCTCAGGCGACGGCGCGGCGCCAGACAACGTCCGCCAGCCGCCAGCCGCCGACGCGGCTGCCGCAGTCCGGCCTGATACCACATCGGCCGTCATGCGCATGGGCGACGTCTCGACCGACCCCCGCGTCATCGCCACGAACATTATCCTCGCGATCATTCTGCTCTGCATCCTGCTAGGCGCTTCCGCCCTGTTCAACGACACGATCGACCTCAATCGCGACGAACTCGAACGGCGGCTGGACTGGTTCATGACCCCGTTCCACATGATAGGAGCGGGTATCAATTGGGTCGCGGGCACGATTCACATTCCGGAACGGGTGCAGCGCATTCTGGCGCCGATGGGCATTCTGCTACTCATAGGCGCCGTCTACAGCTTCAACGAACCGGTTGGATTCGACGAACGTGGCCTGCTGCTCTTCCTGAGTCTCATCATCAGCATAGGCGTGCTGACATACATCTTTGAGGGCGGCATGGCGATCATGTCGCGGGACCGGTACCACGTGCCTTCGGGCGTGAAGATCTTCCCGCTCGCTATCCTGATTGCGCTCGGCTTCGTCCTCATCTCACGAATCGTCAATTTCGAGGCGCCGATCATGTTCGGGTTCGTCGCCGTTGCCACGGCGCTCGCTGTTTCGCGGCTGAGCGACGAACAGGAGGCTGCGACCGCCGCCATTCCGACGGCGATCCTGCTGATCGCCGCGCTCATCGCCTGGGCGCTGATCGGGCCCCTGCGAGACGCGGCCAGCGACAGCAGCGCCTGGTACGCCAGCCTGCCGAGCGAAACGGCGGCGTTGATCTTCGCGGGCGGCGTGGAGGGCGTTCTGTTCGCGATGATCCCCGTCCAGTTCTCGGACGGCTACCCAATCTGGCGTTCCTTGCGCTGGGTCTGGCTTGGCCTCAGCCTCACGGCCGCCTTCGTCTTCTCGTGGGTGATTCTTAACCCAGCCGCGACTGAGTTCGACGCCTTGATCGAAGGCCGCGTGCTGACAGCAATCGGCCTCGTGAGCGCTTACGCTATCGTCGTGATAGCAATCTGGGCATACTTCAGCTTCCGCTCGCGAAGCGGCACGGCTCAGCCTGTAGCCGCGGACTAGGCCTACCTACTCGGAGTAGGTAGGCCTACTGAACGAGTAGGAGCTAACCTTCCGGCTCCAGCCAACGCACTTCCCAGAGCCGGATCGGCTCCTCCATCCCCCGCAGCTCCGAGGTGCCGTGGTCGGCGAAGAGGAAGTGCTTCCCGGCGACGAGCTGGCGGACCACATCTGACGCCAGGATCTGGCCGGGGTCCGCGAAGTCGCAAATGCGAGCCGCAAGGTCGACCGACGTGCCGAAGAGGTCCTCGTTCTCGGCGATCGGTTCGCCCGCGTTGAGGCCAATGTAGATCGCGAACGGAAGCTCGGAGTGCTCCTCGTTGTACGCAGCTATGCCGCGCTGGATCGTGATCGAGCAGTCCAGGCTGTGAGATGCCATGCCGAACGCGGCCATGATGCCATCGCCCGTGTGCTTCACTTCCCTACCACGGTAAGTGTTCAACGCATCGCGCACGATCCGGTCGTGCGCCCGGCGTACTTCGTGCGCTTTCTCGTCGCCATAGCGTGACGCCAGCGCGCTCGATCCTACGATGTCGGTGAATAGCACAATTTGCGTGTCTGAGACGAGCTCCTGCACGCTGACGTCGTCGACCTGCGCATCCGGCTCGGGCTGTGGCGAGTGTTCGGCGATGAACTCGTCGATCGTGCTCACGAGTTGCTCGCTGTCAGGCAGGTACCAAGCGAACGCCGTCCCTTCCAGGAAGGCAGTTCGGGCGTTTGGCATCTGAGAAGCGATCTTCCTGGGAAGGTCCTGGTCGTGTACACGGCTACCCGGGCGAAACATGAGGAGCGTGGGCATCGTCAGCTTGTTGAGCAGCGGGGTCAGGTCGATCTGCTGGGCATCCGCTATCGCCTTCGCTACTTCGGGCGTCACGGCAGCGCGGAACATTTCGCCGATCCTGGCGGACGCCTCCCCACCACTCCAACCTTGGACCCAAAGAACAACCGCGTCGGTATAGAAATCCCAATCCACGTCGCGAAGCGCCGCAAGCGCCTGCATGTTTGGCGGCATACTACCATCCAGGAGAAATGTCTGATAGAGAATCAGCTGGGACACCCGTTCCGGATGGTTCGCCGCGTAGCTGACCGCACTGCGCGATGCGTTCCCTGTGGCGAACAGCGCGGCCTCCTCGATCCCAAAGTGTTGCATCACCGCATCAACGTCGCGCCCGAACGCCTCATTTGAGAAATCGTCCACGTGCCGGTCCGAGAGGCCGGTGCCCCGGTGGTCAAATCTAATCAGTGTGTGGTTCTCGGCCTGCCGTTCCAGCCAGGCGCGGCGTTCGGGGATATCCCACTCGCGCTGAATGTGGCTCCACTGCCCAAGATCAGCCATCAGCGGAGAGCCCTGGCCCAACGTCCAGTAGGCGATGCTGACGCCGTCCTCAGTGCGCGCGTAGCGGATGCTCGGCATCATGACGCGGCCATCTTACCTCATCACACTCACCTTGGCGACGGCGTCGCTAGAACTCGATGCCGGGCTGCGCCTTCACGCCGCCCTCGTACGGGTGCTTGATCTCTTTCATCTCGGTGACCAGGTCGGCGAACTCGATCAGCTCCTGAGGCGCATCGCGGCCCGTGATTACCACATGCAGGTCTGGCGGCCGTTCCCGCAACGCATCCAGCACTTCATCGATAGGGAGCCAGCCGTACGTAAGCGGATACGTCAGCTCGTCCAGGATGACGACGTCGTAGTCACCGCTGTTCAGCTTCTCCTTCGCGATCGACCAGCAGTGCTGGGCCATCGCGATGTCCTCTTCGATGTCTTTCGACAGCCAGGTGAAGCCCTTGCCGAGCGGAACCAGCTCAATGCCAAGCTTCTTGGCGGCCCGATTCTCGCCGTAGTTGCCAGTAGTCGCCTTCATGAACTGGAGCATGCAGACGCGCATGCCCCGGCCCCACGCTCGTAGGAGGAGGCCAAGCGCCGCCGTGGTCTTGCCCTTGCCGTTACCAGTGTTGACGATGACTAGCGCTGTCCGCTTCCCGCGCTTGCTCATCGGTTGCCTTCACGTTTCATCGATATCGATCTCAGATCCACCGGGATGCCGGATACCAGCAGCACGACAGTGTCGGCCATGGCGGCGAGCCGCTGGTTCACCTCGCCGAGCAGGTCTCGATAGCCTCTGGTCAGCGCGTCCGCCGGCACGATGCCGCCGCCAACCTCGTTGCTAATTGCGATCAGCGAAAGTTGGCGATCGACGGCTAGGCGGCCCAGCCGCTCCACTTCGCCCAACGCGTAGACGTTCGCCGCATCCAGCGTCGGCTCCTTCTGATCGTGCTGCTCCAGCACGTTGCCCAGCCAGACCGTCATGCAATCCACGATGACGGTGGCGCCTGGTTCAACCTCGTCCTCGACGCGACGCGCCAGCTCCAATGGCTCCTCTATTGTCTGCCATTCCGCGGGCCGTTCGGCCTGGTGGCGGGCGATCCTCGCTCGCATCTCGTCGTCGATCGGCTCGGCGGTTGCTAGATAGACGACCGGGCCGCCGGACCGCTTCCCTAATTCCACGGCGTACGCGGATTTGCCGCTGCGGGCGCCCCCGGTCACGAACGTGATGCGAGGCTTCGGTTCCATCATGTTAGCCACGCGTGCGATGCCGACGTTGCCACGACGAGCAGGAGCGTCGCTTCGCTCACCTCGACGATAGCGCCCAGGACGTCGCCGGTGGTGCCCCCCAACCTGGCCGTCGCGTAGGCACCCAGAAGCAGCGGCGGCACGAGCGCCGCCGCCAGC
>JADFRJ010000189.1 GCA_022561355.1 Chloroflexota bacterium
CTGGTACCGGCCATCCCCGAACGACTCTGGCAAACCCTTCTGGGAGCTGGCCGCGGCAGGCTGTGCTACCAGCGTCTGACCGCCGCTCGCGTCAGCGACGGGCTTACCACACTGGCCACAGAACTTCGTGCCTGCTTGGAGCGATGCTCCACAGCTACCACAGACCTGCGACAGGGCCGCGCCACAGTTGACGCAGAAGCGTTCGTCGTCGCGATGTTCGTTTCCGCAGGCCGGACACTGCATTCGTACTCCCCCTCAAAAGGCACTACTTCATAGCCAACCGAGCGACGATTGGCAAGGCGAAGCGGTTGCGTTTACCCGCTGCGACGCCGGGAGACCTGAAGGCGGTGAGGGATAGGAACACCACAGCCATCAGCACCAGCGCACCCCATCTGAGCAATAAGTCTTCAACAGCAAAACCACTGTTGGCGGTCTCGTACGGTATTCCGCTCGAGATCCTCATCGCCTCCACGGCCCAGTGAGTAACCATGACATAGGAGAGTATCTGGCTTAACGTACCGGTAGCCGGGACGCCCACAAAGATCAGTTGGGGGATCAGCACGATCGGTACCAGGCCCTGCGCTTGGTCCGCGTTCGAAACGGAAGCCGAAACGAGCAGCCCGAGCCCGAGCGCCGCGAACGCCGCCAGGTTGAGCGTGATCCAGAGTTCGAGCGGTCCCCACAACAACACCCCGGAGCCCGGAAAGTCAACCGGAACGGCTATGATCGCGAGCATGACGGTGGTCTGCACCAAGCCCAGCACGGACAACACCGCGACCTTCGATGCCAGATAGGGCACCATCCTCAGCCCTGCCATCCGCTCCCTGAGGAAGATCGGAAGTTCCTTTACAATCGCGCGCGCAGCGTTCATCGCGCCGAACCACGTCGCCGTCGCCGCCATCATCATGGCGAGCGGCCGCACTAGTGCTGCCGCCGATATGCCGAACGCCTCAGCCTGTGCGACCGCCTCATCAGGCGGAGGTTGCAGGTCAAACGGCTCCGCCACGAGCGCGAAGAACAACGCGATAATCGGCGCCTGTGCCAGGAGCAACAAGAGGTACCCACGGTCCCGCAGCAGCATGTCGACGTAGCGCGTCGTGGTGATGCTGAGCTGACGCCAGCTAGAGCTGCCCCTCCGCACGCTCCCGCCGATCAGCGCGGCGGGGTCCCAGGTCGAGGCTGCGCCCTCATCGTCCTCCATCGTCGCTTCCGGCTGGACTAGGCTGGGAGCCACCTCGTTCTTGTAGAACTCGGATTCGAGCAGACGGCTCCTCAGCGTGGACGAGTCTTCCCCTTCCACGCGGCGATAGATTTGAGCGAAGTTGTCGACCTGGAAATACGTGAGCGCGTCATGAGGAGACCCAGCGAACACCACCCGGCCACCGCTTCCCAGCATAAGGATCTTATCCGCGGCGAGGAGACTCTCGACATCGTGTGAGATCATCACGATCGTCGCGCCGCCGGCTGCAAGCTCAGAGACGATCTCCGTCACTCGCTGCGTCAGGCCCGGATCGAGCCCGGACGTGGGCTCATCGAGGAAGAAGAGCCCTGGGTTCGCGATCAGCTCCGCGGCGATGCTGGCGCGCTTCTGCTGACCGCCGCTCAGAACACCGATCTGCACGTCAGCCCTGCGCTCCAGGTCCAGCTGGCGCAGCACGTCCTCGACTCTGCGATCGGCCTCTTCTCCAGACACGTCCGGCGGCAGGCGCAAGCTCGCCACGTACCGAAGAGCGCGCCTGAGCGGCAACTGCTCCGGAAGAATGCTGTGCTGCGGTACGTACCCGATCAGCGGCCGTAGCGCGTCATATGCGCGGTACAGGTCAGCGCCGTTGACCAGCACGTGACCCGATGTCGGCGGCCGCGAGCCATTGAGGGCGTCGAGCAGCGTCGACTTTCCGGCGCCGCTCGTGCCCGCGATGACGAACACCTCCCCGGGCTGCGCCGCAAAGCTGACCTTGTCCAACAGAACAGCATCGCCAACGACCTTGCCGATTTCGTGGGCGTCCAGGCGCACGCTCTTGCTATCGTCGATGTGCTCGATGGCATCTCCCGTGAATACGAGCTTGTAGGGCCCAATGCGCATGACGTCGCCAGCGACCAAGACACGGTTGCTCGAGCGAATGCCGTTCACGAAGGTGCCGTTTGAACTGCCGGAGTCTGATAGCGTCGCCCGGCCATCCCGGACCTCTATCTGCGCGTGCTGACGTGATACGTGCAGGCTGGGTAGTACGAGGTCGCACGTCTCGGAACGGCCGATCGCCATGGAGCCTCGGTCTGGTAGCGCCAGCCGTTCGACGCCGGTTGGCTCCGTCTCGCTCGGTTTGATCAGCGCGCCCGTCAACGTCTGGCTACCCGCCAACGTAGGTTTCGTAGCGGACGCCGCGTCGAAGACCAGCGTCACGGCGTCAGCGCCCGACGCGATCTCGAGCCGATCGCCCGGCCGGAGCAGGTGTTCTGACAGCGGCGCTCCCGCCAGCAGTGTTTGGTTCGTTCGCCCGAGTTGGATGAACCTGTAGGTCGAGCCTTCCCTGACCAGCCGAGCATGCTTGCCCGACATCGTTGCGACCGGGATGCAGATGTCGTTGTCAGGCGTTCGCCCAATGGTGTACTCAGCCCGGTCCAGAATGTAGGTGCGTTCACCCGCCGGGGAGCTTACTTGTAGTCTAGGATGGCTGTCCTGTGCCACTGGTTGCGACTCCTCGCTGACCTGATAACGGAACTTGCTCGAGGCGAGTCTAGCACATGAAACCGGTGCGAAGTCCTGCGGCGTCGAGTCGCTGGACGCGTTTCGCTCGCCTTGGCAGTTACGATACCCCCAAGCGCTCAGGGCCGGATAGGTTTCAGGCAGCGGGCCTGATCCGCCGGAAGGCCAAGGCCCCTGCGGATCAGGCCACCGTTGCTGTAAGATAGGCCATCATGGAACCGCGCATCCAGTACGCAAAGACCGAAGACGGTGTGAGCATCGCCTACTGGACAATGGGTAAAGGAACGCCCTTATTGGTGACTCCACACAGCCCGATGAGCTGGTCGCTACGATCATGGCAAAACCCCGAGGCGCGCGCCTACTACGAGAAGGTGACTCAAGGTCGGCTTGTTATCCACTACGACCACAGGGGAACCGGCAATTCGGAGCACGATATCTCCGAGCAGTCCATCGAAACACTCGTGGCTGACATAGAGGCGGTGGCCAACGACGTAGGGCTCGAAGAGTTTGCACTCCTCGGTAGTTACAGGTGCGCGCCATATGCCATAGCATACGCCGCTCGCCATTCGGAGCGGATCTCGAAGCTTATCGTACTGCACGCGTCTGCACGCGGCGCTGACTTCTTCAACTTGCACCGCCTCCGAAAAGCACGCGAGAGTGCAGACGAAGATCCCGAATTTTACCTGCAGCTAATCGCCCAGCAGACCTTTGGGTGGGCCGGAGGCAAGCAAGCTGAGTCGTGGGTATCGGAAGTGCTCAAAGAAGCTAACCTTCATGTGCTCAAGATGACCCTGGACACGCTTGTTGAAACGGACGTCATGGAACTCCTACCCCAGGTTGAAGCGCCGACGCTCGTACTCCACCGACGTGAAGTGCAGTACCCAAGTCTTGACGCGGCGCGTACACTGGCCAGTGGCATCCCCAGCGCCCAGCTCGTCGTTCTTGAGGGCGATTCATTGGTGCATTACAGCGGTGATTCCGATTCGTTCGTCAGCGCCATCAACGAATTCCTGGGCGAGGGCGAGGAGACGCCAGCGGCAGAGCCGAAGGCCGAGCCTCCAACGCAGCCCCCACCCACAGCGGCAGTTCGCCGTACGGGAGCAGAGCTCATGGAGCAAGAGCTCGGCTTCTGCACTACCTCCGACGGCGTCAGCATCGCCTACGCCACCGTGGGAGAGGGGCCGCCGCTCGTCTACGCGACCGGCTGGCCTGGACACCTCTCGTCCGAGTGGGAGACCCCCCATTCCCGAGCGCTGATCGAAGATCTGGCTCAGGGCGTCACGTTGATTCGCTACGACATGCGGGGTAGCGGCCTCTCGGACCGCGAGCCGGGCGAGTTGTCATTCGAGTACTGGCTGACGGACCTTGAGGCGGTGGTTGACCACCTGCAGCTTGAGAGCTTCGCGTTGCTCAGCCTCGGCTTTCTCGCGGGTCCGATATGCGTCGCCTATTCAGCAGCGCATCCGGAACGCGTATCGCACTTGATCATGTCGGAGGGCTACATGCGTGGAGAGGAGCTGATGACGCCCGAACGAGGGAAGGCCATAGTCGACTTCATCTCGCTCTACGGCTTCCCGGTCTCGTTTGAGGGTGGAGACCAGAGCATCGAGAGGTTACAGACTATTCAAGATGTGTCGAAAATTCAGAACCAGGCGGCGTCGCTAGAGGTGCAAGGTGAAGTGGCAAGAAACATGCTTTCCGTCGACGTGAGCAGCTTGGTCGACAAGATCTCGATGCCCACGCTGATCATGCATGGATCCTCCGACGAAAGCATCGTGCCCTTCCGCTTGGGGCGCAACCTAGCCGCAGCCATTCCGCAAGCGAAGTTCGTGGCCTTCGACGAGCCAGTCTCCGAACCCAGTCGCCAACAAGAACGGATCACTACCGAGATCAGGCGCTTCCTCGGTGTCGAAGTCGAGCCCAAGCCGAAGCCTACACCCCCGTCGGCAGCCGAACAGGGAGGGGCCGTGGCTGCGGACACGACGCTCGTGAGCAAGCCGGAGGCGAAGACCTTTGCCTCGGGCCGTTACGTGGTCGTAAGGCCCCTAGGGCAGGGCGCGCAGAAGAGCGTCTACCTCGTCGACGATACCGTGCTCGGCCGCCAGTGCGCGCTCTCGATGCTCAACGCCGCTCTTCTCGATCCCAGCGACGTCGATCGGATCAAACGAGAGGCCCAGACGATGGCCCAGCTCGGCACGCAGCCCAACATCGTCACCGTCCACGACGACGGGGAAGAGGACGGCGCGCCGTTCATCGGCCGTGAATACG
>JADFRJ010000190.1 GCA_022561355.1 Chloroflexota bacterium
CGTTCTTAGCCTGCGCGGGCCATAAGCGCTCATTGAGAGAGGGCGACATCCCCCAGTTGCGACCCACCCGTCTTAACGGCCGGACTTGGATTCAGACGGCCATAGCCACCGCTGCGGCGACATACAGGTTGAGGTGGAAGAACCTTACGTTGACCATCGCTCCGGCCTTTCTTATGATGAGTGCAGATCCCCCAATGAGGAGTTGACCCGTGAACTTACGCAGTCCAGGGCCGACCCCATGCCCGGAGGACGTGCTCCAGGCGATGGGCCGGCAGATGATCCACCACCGCAGCCCCGCGTTTGCCGAGATCGTTGGCCGCGTGACCGAGGGGCTGAAGACGATCTTCGAGACGAAGAACGACCTCTACTGCCTCTCCGCGTCCGGCACGGGCGCATTGGAGGCGATGGTCGTGAACTTCCTCTCGCCGGGCGACCGCGTGTTCGTCGTTTCGATCGGCGTGTTCGGCGACCGGTTCGCCACGATCGCGGAGACGTACGGCGCGGACGTGACCAAGCTCGACTTCGAGTGGGGTACCGCGGCGGACCCGTCGGCCGTTGAGCAGGCTGTCAGCGAAGGCGGGCCGTTCAAGGCCGTCCTCGTCACGCACAACGAGACGTCCACGGGCGTCACGAACGACTTGGAGGCGATCGCCGCCGCGGCGCGGCGCGCGCAGCCCGGCGTGCTCATGCTCGTCGACGCGATCAGCAGCCTCGGATCCATCCGCTGCAAGGTTGACGAGTGGGAGCTGGACGTCATCGCAACGGGCTCCCAGAAGGGCTGGATGGTGCCGCCGGGCCTCGCCATGATCTCGATCAGCGAGCGCGGCTGGCAGGCGTACGAAGAATCGACGATGCCCAGCTTCTACTTCGACCTTGGCAAGGCGAAGACCTTCCTCGCCAAAGGCCAGACGCCCTGGACGCCGGCCATCTCGATCTTCTTCGCGCTGGATGTCGCGCTCGGGCGGTTGCTGGAGGAGGGTGTCGATGGCATTATCGAGCGGCACCAACGCATCGCCGACCTGACGCGCAACGGCGTGAAGTCGTTAGGGCTCGAACTGCTGGCGGTTGAAGACCGCGCATCGAACACCGTCACGGCCGTTCGCGTGCCGGACGGCGTCGAGTGGAAGACGCTCTACCAGATGCTGCAGGACGATTACGACACGCTGATCGAAGGCGGGCAGGGCCCGCTTGCGGGCAAGATCTTCCGCATCGGCCATCTCGGTTGGGTGACCGGCGAGGATATCGAGATCACGATGAAGGCGCTGAGCCAGGCCCTTCCACGGGTCGGCCACCAGCTCCCCGAAGCTACGCCGGCAAGCTAGCCGCCGGTCATCACGCGCGCTTTCCTCATGTCGTTCCTACACGCTGACCGCGCTACAATGGCGGCGACGACCCATGCCTAAGGTACTTGTCACCGACCAAATCGCTCAGGATGGCATCGATCTACTCAGTACGGAAGCGGAGGTCGACGTACATCTGCGTCCGTCCCCCGATGAGCTGCTGAAGCTCATCAAGGGGCATGAGGCGATCGTCGTCCGTTCCGCGACCAAGGTCACGGCAGACGTGATTGCCGCTGCCAACGTGTTGCAGGTCATCGGCCGTGCCGGCTCCGGCGTCGACAACATCGACCTCGACGCGGCTACGCAGCGCGGCATCGTCGTCGTGAACGCGCCTACGGGGAACACGCTGTCCGCGGCGGAGCATGCCATCGCCCTCATGCTGGCGATGGCGCGTCAGCTTCCAGAGGCCTATACGTCCCTCCGCTCCGGGAGCTGGGAGCGCCAGAAGTTCATCGGGGTGGAGTTGCGAGGCAAGACGCTCGGCCTGCTGGGGCTGGGCCAGGTGGGGATGGAGGTCGCCCGCAGGACGCGCGGGATGGAGATGCGCGTGATCGCGCACGACCCCTACGTGGCGCAGGAGCGCGCGGAGAGCCTGGGCGTCGAACTCCTTTCGCAGGACGAACTGCTCGGCCAGTCCGACTTCATCAGCCTGCACATGCGCGTCACCCCGCAGACCCGCGACATGATCAACGACGAGCAGATCGCGAAAATGAAGCGCGGCGCCCGTATTATCAACACCGCCCGCGGTGAGCTGATCGACGACGCGGCGCTGTTGCGTGCGCTCGATAGCGGCCAGCTCGCGGGCGCGGCGATCGACGTCTTTCGCGAGGAGCCGCCTGGCGAGAACCCGTTGCTCAGCCACGACAAGGTAATTGTGACGCCACACCTTGGCGCGCTCACGGAAGAGGCGCAGGAGCGCGCCGCGACGGACGTGGCCGAGCAGGTGCTGGCCGTGCTGCGGGGCGAGCCCGCGCGCTACGCCGTGAACGCGCCATTGGTCTCCGAAGAGACGATGAAGGTGCTGCGGCCGTTCTTCGAGGTGGCGGAGCGCATCGCCTCTATTGCGACACAGATCAGCGACGGCCAACTCAAGGCGATCGAGATCGAGTACCTGGGTGAGATCGCAAACCACGATACGACGCCGCTCAAGGCGGCGATGATTAAGGGGCTGCTCGCGCCCGTGAGCGAGGAGAACGTCACGGTCGTCAACGCGAGTCTAATCGCCGAACAGCGCGGCTTGCGCATCACCGAGCGGTCGGGTCCATCCGAGGAGTATACGAACCTGCTCACGATCAAGCTGGAGACCGACGTCGGCGTCACGACGATTGCCGGCAGCGTCTTCCACGATTCAACGCACATCGAGCGGGTGAACGACTTCTGGGTCGATATCCCACTGGACTCTCATTACTTGCTGATCTGCCAGAACCAGGACCGGCCGGGCATGGTCGGCGCGGTGGGCGCCTTCATAGGCGAACAGGACATCAACATTAGCTTCATGAAGGTTGGCCGCGAAAAAGTGCGCGGCAACGCGCTCATGGTGATGGGGCTCGATGACGAGATCTCCCCCGAGCTGCTGCGCAAGCTGGAATCGGTCCCCGGTCTCCACTCCGCCCGTCTGGCGAAACTTTAGTGCTTGTGGCGTGCTCACCCGGCTCGCTCTCCTCTTAGGCGTCGTCACGCTAGCGGTCGCCTGTGGCGGTGGTGAACAGGCGCCGTCGGCGGCCGTTCAAACGCCAACCACAGAGGCCACGCCCGCGCCGTCGGTCACGCCCGACGGTGTAGTCACGATCGCGGCGGTCGGCGATGTGATGCTCGCGCGCGACCTGATCACACTGATGGACGAGCACGGCTCGCTCTACCCGTACGAACGCGTCCTTGACCTGCTGCGGGACGCGGACATCACGATCGCGAATCTGGAGGGCGCGCTGACCGAACGTGGCCTGCCGGTCGAGAAGTTGTACAACTTCCGGACACCGCCACGGTTCACCAGCGGCCTGGCGGAGGCAGGCATCGATGTCGTCGCACTAGGGAACAATCACACAGCCGACTACGGCGTAGTGGGCATTCAGGACACCTTGGCGGCGCTCGATGATGCCGGTCTGCTGTATTCCGGGGCCGGCATGGACGAAGCGGCGGCGCGCGCGCCTGCCATCGTTGAGATCGAAGGCCTGCGGATCGCGTTTCTGTCGTACACGGACCAACTGGTCAATACCTTCGCGGGATTGTATCGAGCGGGCGTCGCGTACGCTGACGTCGCGTCCATTGCAGAGGACGTCGGAGCCGCGCGTCTTGTGGCCGATGTTGTCGTTGTCTCGATCCACAGCGGGAAGGAGTATGTCGACGATCCGACGGCTGTGCAAGAAGAGCTGGCGCATGCGGCGATCGATGCCGGCGCGCTACTCGTCCTCGGCCACCATCCCCACACGTTGCAGCGCCTGGAAGAGTATGGCGGCGGCCTCATCGCCTACAGCCTCGGAAATTTCATCTTCGACCTCGATGCAGAGGACCTGGAGAGCCTTGGGTCGCGTGCCTTTGAGACGGTGGTCCTCTACGTGACGCTGACGGAGGCCGGCATCGTGGACGTGCGCATGGCGCCCGTGTTCATCGACCCGTACGAGAACCGCCCGCGGCCAGCGACCGGCGACGAAGCGGAAGCGATCTTGGAACGCCTTGGGGAGCTAGGCGCGCTTGTGGGGGAGTAGTGCGGGGAGGCAGAGGCTATGCTGAGCCCTTTCAAAGTGCGGTCGTACGGCCAATCGTCATTCCGAGCGCGAGCGAGAAATCTAGCGAATGCGGACCATGTAGGGGCGACCTGAATGTCGCTCGCCTGCCGTCACTCGTCGAACGCGTTGATCACGAGGCCGGTCGCCAGCTTCGGGTAGAAGTAGGTGGCCTTGGGAGGCGTCTTCTCGCCGCTGTCCGCGACCGCGAGCATCTCCTCCACCGGCGTCGGGTTCAGCAGGAACGCCAGCGGCCAGCGGCCGGATTCGACCTCGCGCATCGCGTGCGCCGGGTCTTCTGTGTAGCCGATCGCCTCGGCTGACCCAGCCTCCATGCCGAGCGCCTCGCGCAGCACCGCATACTCCAGCACGTTCACGTCCATGCCTTGCCAGACCTTCGTGCCGTCCGGCATCAGCGAGCGAGCGGCGGCGCTGTCCTTGAGCGTGAGCAGGTGCAGGCGGCCCTCCTCCAGCCCGAGCGCGCCGATCGCGACGCCGGACTGGCCGGCGGCGCTGAGCCGCGCGGCGAGTCGCAAAACAGCCGTGCCATCGAAGCTCTTGGGCGTCGTGTCCTCAACGTGAAAGTAGCGCTCCAGCCGCGCGATCACATCGGGCGGGACAGAGGGCGGCCGCACGAGGCGGTGCGTCGCCAGCAGCACGAGTCCTGGCTCGTCGACCGCCGAGATCGCCACCATCGCGAAGTTCTCCGGCTCATCGCCCGTCCACGCGCTCGCGGAGTCACGCCGCTCGTTGCGGTAGTTGAGCGCCGTCTCGTAGCGATGATGGCCGTCCAGCATGTAGAGGGGCCGCGCTCGCAACGCGTCTGAGATGGCGGCCGTTGTCGCCGGGTCGCTGATTGCGTGCAGCGTGTGGCGCTGGCCGTCTGCCGTCACGTCGGTCAGCAGGTCT
>JADFRJ010000014.1 GCA_022561355.1 Chloroflexota bacterium
GGGGCTCGCGAGGGTGCCAACGTTACGCGCGCCTTCTGCTTCGAAGAAGGCGCCGAGCCCGCCGGAACAGTCACCCGACGATGCAGCGCTGGAAGTGTTCGACCAGATCGCTGATTCTCTTCTCCTCGATAAGGGAGAGCTGTCCGAGTACTACCGCCGCATTGGTGAGAGCCTGCGAGGCTACATCGCGCACCGCTTCGGCGTTCCGGCCAGCGCAATGACGCCGCGCGAGCTGGAGGAGCGTCTGGAGGCGACCTCGATGAGCAAGCTGGCGGCGCGGCAGGCCGTCGCCACGCTGGAGCAGTGCCAATCCGTGCAGTTTGCGGGCTACGTACCTGCTCGCGAGCGGGCGGAGGCCGATCTGATGGCCGCGGCGGAAATCGTCAGGCTGACATCAGAAGCGGAGGGTGCAGAGGTGACGGAGGGATGAACCTGCAGTTCGATTGGCCACTCGCTTTGGTGCTGCTTACAGGGATCCCGTTGCTCGCAGTGTGGCAGGTGCGTGGCCGTCAGGCCCGGCCAGCCCTGCGCATGAGCAACTTGGCCGGCGCCGTCGCAGCCGCGCCCACATGGCGCGTCCGGTTGCGCTGGCTGCCCGCCGCGCTCAGGCTGGCTGCCGTGGCGCTGCTCATCGTGGCCGTCGCCAGGCCACAGAGTGGCCGGGCGGATACGCTGCTCCCGCAAGAGGGCATCGACATCGTGCTCGTCCTCGATACGTCGACCAGCATGCGTCAGCCTGTCGTGGACGGTAAGTCGCGGCTCGAGATCGCTCAGCGCGTGCTCCGGTCGTTTGTTGCTGAGCGCGAGACAGACCGGCTTGGCCTCGTCGCATTCCGGTCGCGTAGTTTCGTCCTGAGTCCGCTCACGGTCGACTACAGCGCGTTCCAGAGCTTAGTCGACAGCGCGAACGACTTGGATCTGCCGAACGGCACCGCGATCGGGCTTGCCCTAGCCGACGCGATTAATCTCTTGCGCGACTCGAAGGCGGAGAGCCGAACCGTCATCCTGCTCAGCGATGGCGAGAACAACCGGCCTGAGGTCGAGCCGGACGAAGCCGCCCGCATCGCGCAGGCCCTTGGCATCCGTATCTACACCATCGGTGTCACCGATGTGGCTGGGGAGAGCCCGTTCACGCCGTTCCGAATAAACGAAACGGCACTCCGAACGATCGCCGACCTGACCGGCGGACGCTACTTCTCGGCGGCGCCGGAGACGCTCGGGGACGTTTACGATGCGATCGACTCACTCGAGCGCTCGCGCGTGGGGCCAGCGCGCTTCGCCTCGGTCGATGAGTTGGCCCCCTATGCCCTCGGGTTGGCGCTCGCGCTGCTGGCGTTCGAAGTGCTGCTGACGACGTTTGCGATACGACGGATGCCATGATGAGCTTCGAATCGCCCGTCTATCTTGCGCTTGCACTGTTAGCGCCCGTTGCCGCGTTCGCGTACTTGGCGCTGGCTCGCTGGCGTCGCGAAGCGGCAGCCCGATTCGCCCCAGGCCGGCCCGGGAGCGACTTAGGCGCGCCACCGAACGCTGTCCGAATGCTGAAGGCGTCACTGATCGTCGTAGCTGTACTCCTCTTGGCGGTAGCGCTGGCCCGGCCGCGCATCGGCGAGGAGCATGTTGTAATCGAGCAGGAGGGCGCGGACGTCGTGATCGCGCTGGACGTATCGCGCAGCATGCTGGCCAAAGACATCGCGCCGAATCGCCTGGCCCGCGCCGTTGAGCAGACGTCGCTGCTTGTTGAGCGTCTGCGCGGACATCGGGTCGGGCTTGTGATCTTCGCAGGCACGGCGCTCGTGCGCTCGCCCCTAACGACTGATACCGCGCCGCTGTTGGCGGTCATCGCGGCCGCCGCGGAGGACCAGGCGCTCGTCGAGCCGGGTTCCGACATCGGCGATGCCGTGCGTACCGCGATGCGTGTGTTGCAGGGCAGCGACGCGGAAAGCCGCCTGATCGTGCTCGTGTCAGACGGGGAGGACCACGAAGGGGACGCGTTAGCCGCCGCGAATGCGGCGGCGGGCCAGGGCGTCGTGCTATACACCTCGGGCTTCGGCACGTTGGCCGGCGCGGCGGTACCCGGCGAGGAGCCGATCGATGGCGTGCCGGTCGTCACGCGGATCAACGAGAACCTGCTTCGCCGCGTGGCGGCCGCTTCGCCCGGGGGACGCTATGCCGCCGGTGATCAACTCGCGGAGCAGGCTACCGAGATCAATTCCTTGCAGCGCTCCTCTCTTGCTGAGGAGCGCCAAGTGCTGCCAATCGAACGCTTCCAGTGGTTCGCGCTCGCCGTCCTTGCGCTGCTCGTCGTCGAGGGGCTTCTGCCGGAGCGGGGCTGGCGTCTGCGCCTGCTCGCGCGCGTGCGGCAGCTTGGGGGCGTTGTTGGCCTGTTCAGCCTCGCTCTGGTCGTCAGCGCAGCATGTAGCTCGGCGGCCGATGACCTCATCGCGGACGGAACAGATGCGTATGAGCGCGGTGACTACGCGGAGGCGCTGGAGGCGTTTCGCCGCGCGGCCGCGGACGACCCCGGCCGGCCGGAGCCGCACTACAACGCGGGCATCGCGCTCCATCAGCTAGGCGAGTACGAGCTGGCCGCGTCCGAGACCGTGCGGTCGTTCCCGATCGACGATCCGACAGATGCCGCGAACGCGTACTACAACCTCGGCAGCCACTACGTGCTGCTCGGCCAGCTGGACGACGCGTTCAGCGCGTTTCGCCAGTCCTTGCTGCTCGACCCGAACGACCGGGACGCGAAGCGTAACCTGGAGCTTGTGCGTCTGCTCATGCTCGAGCAGGCGACGGCGGTGGGGCCTCCTGGAGACGAGCAGCCGGATGCCGATGGCGATTCCGAGGAGTCCGGTGGTGAGACCAGCGCCGGCGGGGAAGCCCGCCAGAACGCACTCCGTCAGGAGCTACAGTCCGCGTTGGCTGGCGCGGAGGATGAGTTGACGGTCGCGGAGGCGCTCAGGGCGCTGGAACTGGCGCAAGAGCTGAACTCCACACTGCCGCTGGCCGGCCAGTTCGGACGGCCCAGCTCGTCGGACAGTCCGACCTACTGATCGCGTCCGGCCTAGTAGTGAATGCCTTCGGCCGCGAGCAGTCGCTTCTTGAGGCGGATGTCGCCGCCAAAGCCGCCGATGCCGTTGGAGGCTACGACTCTGTGGCACGGGATCAGCAGCGGTATCGGGTTCGAGCCCACCGCTTGTCCGACGGCCCTCGCCGCGCCGGGATAGCCGGCGTCCGCGGCCAACTCTCCGTAGGTCAGCGTTTTGCCCTTGGGAATTCTGCTCACGCTTTCCCATACCGCCCGCTGAAACTCAGTGCCGACGCCGATCCGGACGTTGCCGTCCAGCTTGATCTCTTCGCCCGCGACGGCGCGCAGCACCAGGCCGACGAACGGCGCGGCCTCCTCCTCGCTCGCCGGCTCATCTGCGCCCCAGTCCGCGATCGCGAACTCCGCGAGTTCGCGGGTTGTGGGCAGGGCGGCCGCGCACACCTTCCCACCCTCGATGCCGATCGCGGCCCAGCCCAAGTCTGTTTCGACGAGTGCGTGCTTCATGGGGAGTACCTTCCGATGCGATTGCCTATGGAGGAACGTAGCATAGGACTGATGTGCCAGCCGGTCAAGCTATCGCAGCCGGAGGAGCTTTCGCAGAAGTCCGTTGCGCACATGTTCCCAAGCCTCGTCTAGCCGAGTGTCGGTCGCGTCGTCGGATCCCCGGCCGAAGCGCTGGCTAACGTAGTCGTCGGCGAGCAGCTCTACGTCGTCGAGACCGCGTACACGCTCTCGTAGAGAACTGGCGTACTCGTGTGGCGTTTGGGCCGGATCGGGCGCGTTGCCAGACCAAGAGGCGAGCCGCAACGTCTGCTCCCAGCGGCGGGCCGCGGCCGGTGCGCCTCCGATCCCGCGGACCCATAGGTAGCGGCCCCAGCCTGCGCCTAGTGAGGCCATGGCTGCGATTCCCGCCGCGATGCCGGCTAGGACCCAGAGGTTGCGGTTGCTGGACGAGCCGCCGCCGAACGACACAGAGCTGGCGTCGCCGTCCGCGCCTAGTTGGCCGGGAAGGTTCTCTAAGCCCAGCGACCCGGCACCGCCGCCTCCGTCTTCGTCATCGCCGATCGTGACGGCGACAGGCTCGGAGCGCTGGATGCGCGGCTGGCTGGGCGTCGGGTTGAATTCGATCCAGCCGTAGCCTGGGAAGTAGACCTCCGGCCAGGCGAACGCGCTCTGTTCGGTGACCAAGTAACGGTCCGAGCCAGAGACACGCTCACTCGGTTGCAGTACGTATCCGATTGCGAGGCGCGACGGAATGCCCATCGACCGTAGCATCACGACCATCGCCGAGGCGTGGTAGTCGAAGTAGCCGCGCTGGAGGTCGAACAGGAAGTAGTCAATTGTGTCTCGGTCGCGGGGCGTGACCGGGATCTCCAGATCGATCGGAAACGTCCGCAGGTAGTCTTCGATCGCTACAGCTTTGTCGTAGATATTGGGCTCACCCACGGAAAGGTCTGTAGCTAGCCCGTGTATTCTGTCCGGATGGTCGTGGAAGCGGGGCGGCAAGCCTGTGTAGAGCGATTGGAGGGCAGTCGGATAGTCGAGCCCGAGCGCGGGGTCTGACACTGCCCGGAGATCGTCCTCAGTCGCGACTGAGAGGCTGCCGACTGCCTGGTAGGTAGATCCTTCCCGGACGCCGTTGGTAATCTCAACACTAACGACATCGTCGACGGCCACGTTCCACTGCACGGTGGTACCTCGGTTGACGCGTCGCGGCTGACCGATCGTAAAGACGTTGTCGCCCGTTTCCCCTTTGGACGTTATGAAGATGGAGATTGGCGAACGTTCTTGGACCAGACGGTCAACTCTGGTAATCTCGTCTGCCTCGAGGTCACGATCGATGCGCCTACTCTGCTGCCATCCCGTCGGCGTATACACCTCGAACGTTTCTGAGCGCAGGTATCGCCGTTGGTCCAGCGGCTCTGTCAATACGTCGAGAACGAGCGTGTCTGGCAACTCGATTGGGCCCTGGAACGGCACGATGTCCTCAAACCGATGGACGCTCGCGCTCTGCGGGCCGCGCACCGAGACGAAGAGCCGGCTCAGCCCAGTCGCCCGCTCCGTGATCGGCGAAGTGGCGCCTTCCCACGCGGACGCCAGCGGCCCCGATTCTCCCGCTTGGGGCATGATCCAGGCCGCGAGCAGCAGCACAATCGCTAACCAGAACGTGATATGGAGGACGGAGAGGCTGAGGAACGGCGGGTAAGGGGTGTCCTGCTCCCGCCAGGATTTGGACCGCGACATGAGATGCAGACGTGTCACAAGCAGCACGGCGGCAAGGAGGAAGACGAGCACGGAGAAGCTGAACTGATCGGAGAAGTAGCTCACGTTGGAAAGCAGGAGGAAGCCTGCCGGAATTAGTGCAAGCCAGACGTTCTGCCAGCGGAAGACCGCCCAAGAAGAGAGGTACGCGGCGATCCAGGCCAGGGGTACGACCAGCACGATAAACGGGAGTTCGTCGTTGCTGATACCGCCGTTGAACGCAACGTTGAACCACGCTCCCATCCGCTCGTGCAGCTCCTCGTAGCGCGCCCAGGGAGTCGCGCCGGGGACGATACTAAGGATCGTCGCGAGCGACACGGCCGCGCCCACAGGGAGCGCGAGCAGGTGGATCACGGCCTCCGGCCACCGGACGCGCGCGAGCATCGCGGCCATCAGCAATCCGATGAACGCAAGCGGGTAGAGCGATGGCATCTCATCCACCCACCCGGCGCGGTAGACGGAGTCGACGACGGCGAGCACCAAGGCGCTTAGCAGCAGGAAGCTGAGCACGTCTTCCCACCAGAACACGCGTCGCCAGCCTGCCGGCTCACGCGGGACGTCAGGCGTCAGGACCAGTGGTTCGCGCTTGGGCGCGAACATCTCGTTCCAGCTCGCCTGTCTCATCCTCCGTCTCCGGCCGTCGCCGTGACGCCGGCTCCGGAACTTAGCGTCTGTGCCAGGTTGTCGGTGCGCTTCACCATGTAGGTCGAGATGTCCGCAGCCGTCAGCGCCCCAAAGATGAGCAAGGCGCTCGCTTCACCGCCGAACGTGCTCGGCTCCAGCAACACCGAAGCGAGCTTCACGCCCCGGCCTGCCAGCATCTGCATGCTCACCACCCATGACTCATCCGTAGAGGACGTGATCGCGACGAGCGTCGTGTGGCGGCCGAAACGCGGGCTCTCGTGGTTGAGCAAGTCAGCCAGCGTTACGTCGCCGGTCGCGTTCGCTAAGGCGAGATGCTCCAGGATGCGTGTGTATTGGGAGAGGCCTCGTTGGGCCTCTTGGAGGTGGAGCGTGCTGCCGTAGGCCATGAAGCCGACGCTGCGGTTCGCGAGCAGGAAGTAGCGCGCGATCGACGCCGCGATGCGCACGCCGTGCTCCTCGGTGCTATCATCGCCTTCGCCGCTCTGCACGTCGCCCTGCAGGTCCAGCACGATCCAGATATCGCTCGCCGGATCGAGTTCGAACAGCTTGACGGCCAAGTTGCCCGTGCGCGCCGTTGTCCGCCAGTGGATTCGATTGAAGCTGTCGCCGGGCTCGTAGTCGCGCACGCCGGCGGCGTTCGGCGTGATCATGTGGCTGGGGCGTTTGAACCGGCCCTCACCAGGCAAGAGCGCTGGTGGCACGGAGAAATTCGGCAGCTCGACGGCGCGCGGATAGACGAGCACGTACTGGGATTGGCCGAACTTCTTTGTCCTGCGGAACATGCCGAAGAGGTCGCCGGAGGTGATCTGGACCGGCCCGATGCTGTAGCGTCCGCGCCGTCCGCAATGCGAGACGGTGCGCCACGTTCGCCGCTGCTTAGGCCCAAGGCTGATCACCCTCCGCGCGTTGTGGCCCGGCAGGTCGGAAGGGTCCTCGACTTCCAGCCAGAGCTTCGTGAACCAGCCCGTGTTGACGACCGTGATGCGCTCCGCGAAGTCGGCGCCCTCCTGCAGACGGTCGACGGGCCGCTCGACCGTCACCTCGAGGTGGTTCAGGTTGAAGCGCGTCCAAACGTAGGCAAGGGGTATCGCGATCAGGATGACGTTGGCGAGCCGGGACATCAGCCAAAAGCCGTTCGAAAGCGCGACAAGCAGCGCGACGAAGAACAGGGTCGTCAAGATGGTGAGCGATCGCCGCTCGATGAAGAGGGTTCGGGAGAGACGGCGCAGCCCGCGCATCGCGATCTTGCTAGCGCGCCGGCTGTCTGCTTGGCCGTCCCGGACGTGCGCCCGGAACCGGCACGCGGGCCAGGCAGTCCTCGATGATGTTGGCCGGCGTGACGTCCTTGACGCGGGCAGCCGGGCTGATGATGATGCGATGTCCGAGGGTGGCCAGTGCCAACTCCTTCACGTCGTCGGGCCGGGCGAAGTCGCGGCCATCCAGAAGCGACCAGGCCTGGCTGGCGCGGAAGAGGGCCAGCGATCCCCGCGGCGACGCGCCAAGGTAGACCGACTCGTGTTCGCGGGTCGCGGCAGCGACGGCGGCGATGTACTGCTTGATGAGTGGGTCGACATAGATCTCCTTGATTGCGCGCTGGAGCCCCATGATCTCGTTTGGGTCTGTTACCTGCTCGAGTGAGTTGATCGGGTGCGCGAGCTGCTGCGCCTCCATGATCAGCACTTCGTCCGTCTGCGTCGGATAGCCCAGTTCGATGCGAAGCAGGAACCTGTCCAGTTCGGCCTCGGGGAGGGGGAAGGTGCCTTCGTACTCGATCGGGTTCTGCGTCGCGAGCACGATGAATGGCTGCGGCAACACGTGCGTGACGCCGTCGACCGTGACCTGCGCTTCGTCCATAGACTCCAGCAGCGCCGACTGCGTCTTGGGCGTCGCACGGTTGATCTCGTCCGCAAGGACGACCTGCGCCATGATCGGCCCTTCGCGAAACTCGAAGTCGCCTGTCTTCTGGTTATAGATCGAAACGCCCGTGATGTCTGTCGGTAGGAGGTCGGGCGTAAACTGAATGCGGCGGAAGCTGCAGCCGGTCGATTTTGCCAAGCTGCGTGCCAGGATCGTCTTGCCGACGCCCGGCACGTCTTCGATCAGCACGTGTCCCTGGCACATTAGCGCTACCAGCGCAAGCCGTACCGGCTCCGCCTTACCGATGATGACGCGCTCCACGTTCGCGAGGATGCGCTCCGCGATGATCTTGGCGTCTTCCACCACACCTCCAGGGCCAGATGCGCTGTATTTCGTATCGTAGGCTTGTCGATTATAGCAGGTCGATCGGGCCTCAATCGTGACACTGATCGCCGCTCTCGCCGGTCGGCTACAATGGCCGGACAAGATGCAGCTGATTCGTCTCGCCCCGCTCCTCCTCCTCTGGCTGTCCCTCGCCGGCTGCGGCGCCTTCTCGAGCGCATCTCCGACGCCCACTCCCACAGCGACGCCGTCACCGACACCTACGATGACGCCGACCTCCACGCCGACGCCCACTCCAGCCCCGGAGCTCATCGCGGCCACTATCCAGATCCCGCAGGGCGCTGTAGGCGTGCTGGAGTTCAACGGCGGCGCGGCAAGTGCGGTCGCCGCCTTCGACGGCCGCGACTACACCCTACTGGCCAGAGAGGGTGGCTTCTGGGGCGTCATCGGCGTCGGCGCCGACAAGCCGCTAGGGGTGTATCCCGTCACGATCATGCTCTTGGACGCAGCCGGGGGCGTGCTCACCAGGCTGGGAGTGTCCGTGGAAGTGGTCGACACCGCTTATCCTGTGGAGGCGATCACGTTCGCGCCTGATCAGTCTGCGCTCCTTACCGCCGCGTTGTCTGAGCAGGAGGCCGCGACGCGCGCCGTGATCTACTCGCGGCACACGCCGGAGCAGCTCTGGGAGGGCGTCTTCCTGCAGCCGCTACCGGGGCCGATCAGCAGTCAGTATGGCATTGGCCGCAGCTACAACGGCGGGCCTGTGACCAGCTTCCACCACGGGACCGACTTCGCGCTGGACGAAGGCACGCCCGTCGTGGCCGCGAACAGCGGCCGGGTAGCGTTCTCCGGCGATCTGCCAATCCGCGGTCTGAGCGTCATTCTAGATCACGGTGGTGGGGTGTTCACCGCATACCACCATCTGTCGGTGGCGTCTGTGCTGGAGGATCAGTTCGTGTCGATCGGCGACTTGGTCGGCCTCGTCGGAGCGTCGGGGCTCGCGACGGGACCGCATCTACACTGGGAGCTGGTTGTCGGCGGCGTCGAAGTCGACCCGATGCTCTGGACAGTCGGCGCCGTCGGGCCGCGGGGCTGACGGTTAGCGGCGAACGACCAGCAGCCGCCAGTCGCCTTCGGCGCGTCGTTCCAACGCGCGCGCTCCCGCCTCCAGCAGCGCGTCCACGCAGCTCTCTTCCTGCTCAGCAACGATGCCACTCACGAACGCCGCGCCGTTCTCGTTCAGCGCCGCCAGTAGATCGCCAGCCAGCTCGCGTATAATGCGGGCGCTAAGGTTCGCGAGCACCAGGTCGTAACGGCCCGTAGGCGGCTCCGTGAAGGGCCACGCTTCTCCCAACGAACCGTGCATCGTGCGAATGTTGTCTGCCACGCGGTTGGCGGCGGCGTTCTCACGCGTCGCGCGCACGGCGGCAGCGTCGATGTCGACCGCGTCGACGTTGCCCGCGCCCAGTAGGGCGGCCGTGACAGAGAGGATGCCGGATCCGCAGCCGACGTCGAGTATGGACGCGCCTGCTTCCATCTGCCTCTCCAGCTCGATCAGGCACATGCGGGTCGTCTCATGCTGCCCCGTACCGAACGCGCGGCCGGGGTCCAGTTCGACCACGATGTCGCCCGCTCTCGGTTCGTACTCGCGCCACGACGGCTTGAGGACGATTCGTTCACCAACGCGCGTGACGTGGAAGTGCTCCTTCCACGCGTCGGCCCAGTCTCTTTCCTGAACCGTGTTCACGCTTAGGGGCTCGACAATGTCGCCGCCTAGTGCGACAAGGATCTTCCTAAGTTCCTCGATGGCTGCCGCGGTTGGGCTATCTCCGGCCGGGAGCCAGATACGCAGGCGGACCGCGTCGTTCTCGTGGAAGGCGACGCCGCCCTCTTCGTCGATGGCGTCGAACGGCTGCTCAATGCTTACGCCTGCCGGCGCATAGCGGCGCAGCAGGTCGGCCATCGCCTCCACCGCGTGCGGGCGGACGGCGATCGCCAGTTCCAATGTCTCCATAGACTAGCCGAGGGCGTCCTTGATCTTGTTGAGCAGGCTTTTGTCATCGGGCGATAGCGGTGTCCCCATGGACTCGGAGAGCTGCGCCAGTAGCCGCTTCTGCTCGTCGTTCAGGTTCTTGGGTGTCACCACGTGTGTGTGAACCAGCAGGTCCCCCCGGCCGCCCGAACGCAGGTGCGGCACGCCTTGTCCCTTCAGGACGAAGACCTGTCCGCTTTGCGTGCCGCTCGGAATGCGCAGCGGCAGCGGCTTCTCCAACGTCGGGATCTCCGTCTCGTCGCCTAGCGCCGCTTGCCCGAAGTTGATCTCAAGGTCGTAGATCAGGTCGTCGCCATCACGCTGGAAGAGCTTGTGAGGCTTCACGTTCACCTGCAGGTAGAGATTGCCTCGAGGTCCTCCACGCTCGCCCAGTTCGCCCTCGCCGGAGAGGCGCATCTGAGCGCCGTCGTCGATGCCCGCCGGGATTTTAACCTGGAGATTGCGCGTGCGCTGCTCGTATCCCTGGCCCCGGCAGGTCTTGCACGGCTTCGAAACGACCGCGCCCTCGCCTTGACAGCGGTCGCACATGGAGACGTTGACGAACTGGCCGAAGACGCTCTGCTGGACGCGCCGCAGCTCGCCCGTACCCTCACAGTTGGTGCACCGCTTGGGCTCGCTGCCTGGCTCCGAGCGCCGCCCGTGGCAATGAGAGCAGGGCTCAAGGCCTTCGACGCCGATCGTCTTCTCGGTTCCGAAGGCGGCCTCCTCGAACGTCAGGCGAATGTGCTGGCGCAAGTCGGCGCCGCGTCGGGGCCCTCCCCGCCGGGCTGTGCTGCCGCCGAAGAACGCGTCGAAGATGTCACCAAAGCCGCTGAAGCCAAAGCCCTCGAAACCACGCGCGCCGCCGAACGCGGACTGCGGACCGGAGTGCCCGAACCGATCATACATCGCTCGCCGCTCCTGATCGGAGAGCACCTCATAGGCCTCGTTGACGGCCTTAAACTGTTCGCTCGCATCCCCGCTGTTGTTGCGGTCGGGATGGTACTTCATCGCCAGCTTGCGGAACGCTTTCTTGACGTTCTCAGGCGTGGCGTCGCGAGGGACGCCTAGAACTTCGTAGTAATCGCGCTTTGCTGTTGCCAAGGTACCTCGCTTGTACTTCTGCCTAACGTAGTATTCGGCTCAATATCCCATTGTAGCAGGGGTGAAGGGCTGCTCAGTTTGCTGGATGGCAGCGTCAGATCAACGCTTCGCCTGTTACCTGTGCGGCGAGGCCGATGACGAAGAGGATGCCGTAGCGCCGGTTGTGGATGAACGCCATCCCGACGAACCAAAGTGGCCACGCTGGATAGTTCTCCGGCGGCTTGTCCGGCTTTGGGTCGCTGAAGCCGCGCAGTACGAGCCAGAGCAGCGGTAGCGCTCCTAATACCAGAAGCAGGCCGGGCATGCGCTGCCAGACGACGAGTGCGGCAACCGCCACGTACATGGCGATCGAGAGTGCCTGCGTTAGTAAGCGCGCGGAACCCTCTCCGACCAGCATTGGCAGTGTGAAGATGCGCTTCATCGTATCGAATTCCATCTTGTCCAAGTGCTTTCCCATGAGGACCGTGGTGACGCCCAGCGCGTACGGAAACGACGCTAGGACGACCCAGGCGGGCAGTTCGCCCGCCATGACGTAGTAGGTGCCTCCGATCATCAGCGGCCCCCAGATAATGAACACGGCGATCTCGCCAAGGCCAAAGTACTTGAGCGGCACGGGCCCACCTGAATAGAGCATCAGACCGAAGGCCCCGCTCAGCGCGAAGATCAGCACGCCCGGTCCGGTCTCGATCGTCAGGTAGATGCCGATCGCGGTCGCGGCCACGAGGATCGCTATGGTGATCAGCGCGAAGGAGCGCAGCGCCGCCGACTTCTCCGTCAGCGGGTGCGGCCCGTAGGTCGCGCGCGGCGAATCCGGGCTGTCGGTGCCGCGCCGGTAGTCCCAGAAGTCGTTCACGAGGTTGCTCGCCGTGTGGGCGAGCACCAAGCCGGCAAGCGTGAGCACGAACAACGGCCAGTCGAACACGCTGTCGCGGGCGGCTAGCAGCCCGCCGATCACGGCGGACGTCGCGGTCATCACCACCACGGAAACGCGTGCGAGCACGAGCCAGCGCGTGATTGGGTCTACGAGGCTTAGGTCGACCTGCGGGATCGTATAGAGCGCCTGCATCCAGAGGCGCGGCGCCGACATGCGGGTTGTTGTGGCCATCGCGCAACTATTCTAGCGAACGCATGAGTTTCGGGCAGGCCCGTCCTTGCTCGCGTGGCGCTCACATGCCACACTCGGCACTGCGAGGGAGAACATGCTTAAGACACACTACTGCGGCGATCTACGCAAAGATCACATCGGTCAGGAAGTCACGCTGGGCGGTTGGGTGCATCGCCGCCGTGACCACGGCGGTCTGATCTTCATGGACCTGCGCGACCGTCGCGGCATCGTTCAGATGGTCATCCATCCAGACGACGCGCCGGACGCGCACAAGACGGCTGGCGACGTTCGCTCCGAATTCGTCTTGTCGGTTGTCGGGGAGGTCGCCGCTCGCAAGGAAGGCACCGAGAACCCGGACATGCCGACGGGGGACATCGAGTTGCGTGTCCGCCATCTAGAGGTGCTGAACGAGTCCAAGACACCGCCGTTCCCGATCAACGAAGAGTCCGACGTCGAGGAGCTGCTTAGGCTTCGCTATCGCTACCTAGACCTGCGGCGCGAGGGTATGCAGCGCAACCTTCGCATCCGTGACCAGGCGACGGCCTACATCCGCAGCTTCTTCCGAGAGCGAGACTTCACCGAGATCGAGACGCCCATGCTCACGAACAGCACCCCTGAGGGCGCTCGCGATTATCTGGTGCCGGCCCGGGTGCAGCCTGGCACGTTCTATGCGCTTCCTCAGTCGCCGCAGCAGTACAAGCAACTGTTGATGGTTGCCGGCGTGGAGCGCTACTTCCAGATTGCTCGCTGCGCCCGGGACGAAGACCTGCGGGCCGACCGCCAGCCGGACTTCACGCAGCTTGACGTAGAGATGAGCTTCGCGACCGAGGAAGACATCCTTGAGCTGTTCGAGGAGCTGTTCTCCAATCTGGTGCGGGAGGTACGGCCAGATCTTTCGTTTGTCTCGCCGTTTCCACGCCTCACGTACGAAGAATCGATGCGCCGCTTCGGCACTGACAAGCCCGACCTGCGCTACGGCATGGAGCTGTTCGATATCAACGATGTCGCCGCTTCGTCCGAGTTTGGCGTGTTTCGCAACGCCGTCACTTCGGGAGGCTCCGTAGAGGGCATCTGCGTGCCTGGTGGTGCTGAGTTTTCTCGCAAGCAGATCGATTCGCTGACTACGTTTGTGCAGGGCATTGGCGCGAAAGGTCTCGTCTCAATCGCTCTGCTTGGGCAGCCGGGCTCGCTCGACGAAGAGGGCATCCGATCGCCCGTCGCCAAGTATCTCGCGGTCGATCTCGTCGAAACGGCCGCGCAACGGTCGGACGCAAAGCAGGGCGACCTGCTGCTGCTGGTTGCGGGCGAAGGTGGCAAGCCGAAGCTGGAGCCAGGATCATCGCACCGGGTGCGCCCGGCGCTAGACGGCCTGAGGCGCGAAGTCGCCTCCCGTCTCCAGTTAGCAGACCCGAACGTGCTCCACTATGCGTTCATTACGGAGTTCCCGCTCGTCGAATGGGACGACGAAGAAGAGCGCTGGGACGCCCTGCATCACCTCTTCGTGGCGCCTATGGAAGAAGACCTGCACTTTCTGGACACAGACCCCAGCCGCGTCCGCAGCCGCGCCTACGACATGATCTGCAATGGCATGGAGTTGGGAAGCGGCAGCGTCCGGATCCACAAGCGCGATTTGCAGGAGCGCGTCCTCCGCTTGCTCGGTATCAGCGACGAAGAGGCCAAGGAGCGTTTCGGACACATTTTAGAGGCGTTCGAATACGGGGCGCCGCCTCACGCGGGCTTCGCCCCCGGCATCGATCGCATCGTGGCGCAACTCGCGGGCGAGACCGACATCCGCGAGGTGATCGCGTTCCCGAAATCGAAGAGCGGCGCTGATCCCATGACGGGCGCCCCATCGCGTGTGAGCGACGAACAGCTGAGCGTGCTCGGTATCACCGTGGTCGAACAACCAGAGTAGGGCGGCCCCGAGAACCATGGCTGACGGCCCGGTCGAAGCCAGAGCTGACTCGCCGACATCCAGAGGCCTGCTTCGAACGCTCGATAGCGTATTCCGTGCGCATCCAGCGTGGATCTTGGCGCTCGTCGTGATCGCGACGTTGATCGCCCAAGCGCCCGTCCTCGGCCACTATTTCTTCGGCGACGACTTCGTACCGCTTGCCGATATCGCATCCCGCGGCACCAGTGAATACCTGAAGGACCTCTTCCTCCTGCAGGATGAGACGCCGAACTGGCGCTTCCTGACCGGCCTCTTCTATCTCGGCGCGTACGAAACCTTCGGCCTGACGGCTGCGTCTTACCTGGCCGTCGCAGTGATTGTCCACCTTGGGACGGCGGCTCTGATCTTCCATTTCCTGCGCCGAGTGACCAAGGAGGCATGGCTGGCCGCCCTCGCGGCGGCTCTCTTTGGCCTGTCCCCCGCATCGGTGCCAACGGTCGGCCAGGTGACGGCGATTAACAACGTCTTCGGGGGCTTCTTGCTCATGCTTTCGATTGTGCTCGTATACGAGGCCAGCGATCGCAGGCCGTTCGCGTTGTGGGCGGGTGGCGCGGCGCTCGCGTTCGCTGCCGCGATCGCTGCCAACGAGTCGGTGGCCGTGCTGGCGCCTGTGCCGATACTGGTGGCGCTCTGGCGCTGGTCCGATAACGCCGAGTCTGCGGCGCGGGGCCGGTGGGTTCGGGCTGCCGTTCTCTCCGCACCGTTCGCGATTCTTGGCGGCGTTGCATTGATCGGCTTCGGCGTTTGCGAGTGCACGGCGGCCGCCGAGGGCGGCGCGTTTGGCGCGGGCGGCCACTTGTTCGACAACGCGCTGATCTATCTGGGGCGGTTGCTCTACCCGGTCGGGATGGAGCCGCCGGGAGACGTGGGTATGGCGCATCTGGTCGCGGGACTTGTGGCCGCAGTCCTGGCGCTGGCCGCCTTCGTTCGTGGCCCAGCGCCTGCGCGCATCACCGTCATTTTCCTCGCGTTGGCGTTGATCCCGTACCTTCCCCTGAAGCTCTGGTCGGCGCCGCGCTACGTCTACCTCGCGTCGGTCCCGTTTTCGATGGTGGCGGCCCTGGTCGTGTGGGAAGCCGCCTCGCTGGCACGGCGTCTATCGCCTGTTGTTTCCACGATCGTCATGGTGGCCGTCATTGGCGTGCTTGGGTTGTTCGTCTGGCAGACGTGGAGCCAGAATCAGGACTTCGATAATCTCACGAGTGACTGGGAGGCGCTCGCCGGCGGCATTGAGGACACGTACCCCGACCTACCTGAGGGCAGCACCGTCTACGTGCGTGGAGGACCGCTTACCGGCCCGTTGCTCCAATGCGTGGTCCTGCCCGCACTCGGCGAGGTGTTATGGGGCGGCAGCAAGCTCTTCACGATCGCTTCGGACAGTGCGGAGACCTTTGGCGCGCGACCGGGCTATCCGGTCTTTCTCGCCGACTCAATCGATGGCGGATTCGTTCCGGCCACGCTCTCGATCAGCGAGGGCGAAGGGGGCGTGACGCTGCTACCCCACGTCCCGCCGGACGCGACCGGCAACCTCTGCCGCGACGATGTGCCTGGCTTCCCATAGGGCACGTCCTGTCTCGACCGACCGCCTAGCCTGGGCTAGTATGGACTCGTCGTGGAGCATCTGAGTGTAGGAGCAAGGAGAGCTGATCGATGAAATCTCCGGCGAACTGGCAAAGACGTAAGCTATCGCGCAGGGGGCTGCTTAAAGGCGCCGCTGGTGCGGCCGTCGGCGGCGCGGCGCTGGCTGTAGCGGCTTGCAGCGACGGAAACGGCGGCGCGACCGCCACGGCGACGTTGGCGCAGGACCAAGCGTCAACGATCGTTGGTCCCGTTGAACAGCAGCGCCAGAAGCGCGCTGGTACCGGCCTCACAGGATACGACCCGGCTAAGGCGTTCGATGGCTACACGCTCTTCAGTCCGTTCCAGGGATCGACCGCCTACGTCATCGACATGATGGGCGAGGTGGTCAATAGTTGGGACCTCACGGACGATCCGCGCGAACGCAACATCTTCAGCGTCTCACTGTTGGAGAACGGAAATCTGTTCGCGGCTCTCCACATGGCGGCAGGCGATGCTCCCCCCTTCGTGTTCAAAGGTGGCCTGATCATGGAGGTGGACTGGGATGGCAACATCGTCTGGCAGTTCAGGGACGAAGACCAGCATCACGACGTGCGCCTCTTGCCTAACGGCAATCTGCTCTCACTCCGGGCGGAGGTGCTGCCGCCCGACCTGGAGGCGCGTGTCCCGGGCGGCCAGCCCGCTACACAGGGCACCGGCATGTGGACGGACTACGTGGCCGAGGTCACGCTCGACGGCGAGACCGTCTGGGAATGGCACGCGTTCGAGCACATGACGCCCGAAGATTTTCCGATTAACCCCACAGACGCCCGGGACGAGTGGACACACGCCAACTCGGTCGCACCGCTTCCCGATGGCAACGTGCTGATCAGCTTTCGCAACATCAACACGATCGGGATCATCGACCGCGATACCGGCGACTTTCTGTGGACGATGCGAGCGCCAGAGCTGGCACAGCAGCACCACCCCAGCATGCTTCCCAACGGCAACGTTCTCATCTTCGACAACGGTGGCCACCGTGAAAACAGCTCGCTGAACTACTCGCGCGTGATCGAAGTCGACGTTACGACAACCGAGATCGTGTGGGAGTACATCGACAAGAGCATCCTCAACTTCTTCAGCCCGTTCGTATCAAGCGCCCAACGCCTGCCGAACGGCAACACGTTCATCTCGGAAGGCAACTTCGGCCGCCTGTTTGAGATCACCACAGATGGTGAGATTGTGTGGGAATACATCAACCCATACTTCACGACCAATCCCATCTTGGGTGAAATCAATATGGTGTTTCGCGCCTGGCGCCACCCGGTAGACGCGTTCGCCGCCGGAGCCTGACGCTTCTAGCTATGCCAACCGCACCCGCCAGGGCGCGCCGGCTCTGGGCCTCCTGGGCTCGTGGGCGGTCGACTACGGAGCTGCGCTGGCTCGTGGCGGTCCTCGCCCTGGCGTTTGTTTTGCGCCTGGTCTGGGTGCTCTACGCAATGCGAGAGCCCCAAGGCGTCCACGATCCGGCCTTCTACTGGGGCTTTGGACAGGCCATCGCAAACGGCGACGGCTACGGCCTTCCCGCGGTGGGGTCTATTAGCGCCGGGCCTAGCGCCTACTATCCCGTCGGCTACTCGGCCGCGCTCGGCGCGGTGTTCGCGCTGGTCACGCACACGCCAATCCCGGACAATCTGCAGCTGACGGCAGGGTTCTTCCAGATCGTCCTCGGGGTCGCGACGGTCGCGTTCGTCTATGAGCTTGGGCGACGTCTCTTCAATTCCGCCGTAGGCCTGCTGGCCGGCGCTTGGCTGGCCGTCTTCCCGAACCTGATCTTTCACACTGCGGCGTTTCTCACGGAGACGCTGTTCATGTTCATCCTGATGGCGGCGCTCCTTGTGTTGCTCGACCACGATTGGAGAGAACGGCGACCCTCGCTGGCACGTCTGGCCATGTTTGGCATCTTGATCGGCGCTTCCGCGCTCGTCCGCCCGATCGCGCTCCTGTTTCTGCCGCTGGTGCCCGCCGTGTGGCTCGTGGCACGCTTTGGCTGGCAACGGGCGCTGCTCGATACGGGCGCAGTGCTCATCGTCGCGGCAGCCGTGATCGCACCCTGGTCGGTCCGCAACTTCATCCGGATGGACTCGCCCGTCATCATCTCCGCGAACCTCGGGGACAACCTCTGCATCGGCCATCACGAGGACGCTCCTGGCCACTTCGCGCTGCCGGTGAGCTGCTTCGCGCCTGATGCCTATGCGGACATCGACCGCGCGGAGTTCGAAGTCCGGCGCAACAACGACAACATCGAGAAGGCTGTGAAATACGCGCTGGGCCACCCTGTGGCGGAATTGAAGCTGCTCTCTCGAAAGGCCTACCACCTCTGGGAACATGACCATGACGGCCTGAACGCCGTCGAGTCCTACGGCGATGATCCGTTCATGAACGACACGTTGCGGACAGCGCTCGAGCGGATCGCGGACGTCTTCTTCTTCGCGACGATCAGCCTCGGCGGATTAGGCCTGGCCGGCCTGCTACGGCCGTTTGACCCGCGGCGGCTGTATTTCTTGCTGGCCCTGCTCGCGCTCGCCGGGATACCGCTCGTCTTCTTCGGAGACGCGCGCTTCCATGTACCGGTCATGCCGCTGCTGGTCGTGCCGGCGGCATGGGTGGTCGTGCAGTCGATAAGGCTTGTGCGCGAGCGCTACGTGTCGTAGTAGTTGCTGACGGTGAACGTGCGCCGCCGCATGAGGATGCTTTGCAGGATCCCCAAGCAGATGAACAGCGTGATCAGCGAGCTTCCGCCCTGGCTGACGAACGGCAACGGGATGCCGGTGACCGGCAGCAACCCGACGTTGACGGCGATGTTGATAAACGTCTGGAGCAGGATGAAGATGACCACGCCCGTCGCGAGCAGCCGTCCGAACAGGTCACGAGACAGCTCAGCGACGCGGAGCGCGCGCCACAAGAGGACGATGAACAGCGAAAACAATACGAGCGCCCCAACGAGGCCTAGCTCCTCGCCCAGCACGCTGAACACGTAGTCGGTCGTTTCCGTGCGCAGGTAGTCGAGTTGCGTCTGCCCGCCTTCGGTCAGCCCTTTGCCGAAGAACCCTCCGGAGCCGATGCCGATCTGCGCTTGCAGGGACTGAAAGCCGGCGCCCAGAGGGTCGCTCTCCGGGTCGAGCCAGAGCGCGATCCGGTCGCGCTGGTAGTCGTTGATGAGGCCAATGAGGGCGAATGGCACCGACACGAGCGCGACACCGGCTAGC